>DATMYT010000563.1:0-12679 GCA_035560855.1 Negativicutes bacterium
GCAGTCGGGAAACTGTCTGGCATTCCTGCCGATTGGGTCGACCAATTGAGCAGGGAATTTCCCGACACAATCTTTCTCGTTGAAGGCGACGGCTCGGCAGGTCGCTCTGTGAAGGGACATCTGTCTTATGAGCCTGTCATCCCCGCCTGTACTTCGTTGCTCATCCCGATCGTCGGGTTGGACATTCTAGGGAAAGCCATGAATGCCGAAAATGTGCATAGACCGGAAGTGTTCGGTGAAATAACTGGAGTAACCCCAGGCGATCCCATCGATACAGCTGCAATCATTGCAATTCTCCTGCATGCCAAGGGTTATTTACAGCAAGCCCCAAAAGCAAGCACAATCATTCCTTTTTTGAACAAAATGGAGACTTTTCCCTTGTGGAGAGCGGGCTTCGCTCTCGCACAACAGCTCCTGACAGCCAAACATCCGCAGATTAACTCCATATTGGCTGGCAGTGTTCATCACGATTGTTTTGTGAGTTTTTCATGATTACGGGAATTATTCTGGCTGCCGGCGTCGCCCGTCGTATGGGACAACTCAAACAGCTACTGCCATTGGGAAATCATCCGATAGTTTGGCATGTTGCAACCGCTGCCTGCCACTCACAACTGGATGCGGTGATCTTAGTTACTGGTGCAAGAGCCGATGCCGTCACCGACGTTATACACGACCTGCCCATAAAAATCATTCATAATGTGAATTGGGAAGATGGGCAGGCTGGAAGCCTTGCTACTGGAATAAAGCAGCTAACTCCAGACACCGAAGCCGTCATGTTTTTACTGGCTGACCAGCCCTTGGTCACACCGACACTCATTGATTCTCTCATTGACGCTTATTATACTTCTGGTCAAAGCATCATTTGTCCTTTTTATGCGGACCTTCGGGGAAACCCGGTTCTGTTTGACTGGCAGGAATGGAAAGACGCCCTGAGCACGCTATCTGGTGATCAAGGCGCCCGGAAAATTATCGTAGCTCATCCTGAATCTGTTCATCCGGTACCGGTAGCTTCAGCGGAAATTCTTTGGGATGTTGATACGGAGGAAGACTATCAGCGTATGTGCGCCATTTTCAGCAAAAACAACCCTTCATCTCAAGATTGCTGATCAATATTTACTGTATTTCGTATTGGACAAAGGCAACTGCGTCCGAAAAATCCTGTCATATCGATAATAAGCCCCTGCAACGGCCGGCGCTGTCGGAATTGTTGCAATCTCACCAATTCCTTTGGCGCCGTATGCGAGCGCTGAGGGATTTTTTTCGATAAGATGAATTGTAATCTCCGGCATATCTGTAGACCGGAACAATCCCAGTGTCCCAAATTTTGCCGTCGGCACACCCCGGTGCATGGGGAAATCTTCCTGTAACGCGTATCCAAGCCCCATCGCAATAGCGCCTTCGATCTGTCCTTCAACTGTCGTAGGATTGATCGCCCGTCCGACATCATGCGCCGCCACCACTTTGCGTAGCCAGCCCGCTTCATTCAAACAAACAACCTGAGTTGCATATCCGAATGCCACATGATTGACCGGGTGAGGTTTATCTGAATTCAGGGGATCGGTCTCGCCCCGATATTGTCCGGCAAATTCCTGCCCTTCCAGTGCCGCCAAAGAGCTGTTGTTCAATGCTTCTGTCAATGCGAGCGCCGCCTGTCGGACCGCTTCCCCTGTAAACAGGGTTTGTCTGGATGCCGTCGTCGTGCCTGCGTCAGGAGTAACATCTGTATCCGGAGCATGCACTATAACACTCTCCGGTTCCACCGGCGCCGTTTCGCAGACAATCTGCCGCATAATTGTGGCCAGTCCCTGTCCTACACAAGCTGCCCCGGTCAGAATTTCAATTTTTCCTTCTCGGACGCGGAGAATCGCCCTGCCGGTATCCGGCACACCAACCCCAAGACCGGTATTTTTTAAGGCGCATGCAATACCGGCAACTTTTGCCGCATCATACTCAGCCTTGACGGCCAATAGCGTTTCTTTCATTGCAGTGCTGGCATCTGCAATCTGTCCCGTTGCCATGATAGAACCCGGTTCCAGTGCGTTGCGGAAACGGATCTCCCACGGGCTCAGTCCGGTCAGATCTGCCAACAGATTCAAGTTCATCTCACTTGCAAATGTCGCCTGGGGCACGCCAAAACCACGAAAAGCTCCAGCCGGTGGGTTGTTGGTATACACAGCCACTCCGCTGATTTCAATGTTGGGAATAGAATACGGGCCGGACACATGCGTACAAGCCCGTTGAACCACCGGCCCCCCCAGCGAAGCGTACGCGCCGGTGTCCGCCACAATGCGCGCCTTCATTGCCACAAGCTTTCCCGCTTCATCGCAAGCCGTCGTCAGCACAATTTCCATCGCGTGACGTTTAGGATGTACACGAAGACTCTCTTGACGGCTCAGTGTCAATTTTACCGGTTTGCCGGTTTTTTGCGCCAACAAGGCCGCATGATGCTGCACCGACAAATCTTCCTTGCCGCCGAAAGCGCCGCCTACCAACTTGCTGATAACCCGAACCTGATTCGCCGGCAATCCCAGAATGGCAGCGATTCCGTGGTGATCGTCATAAACGCTTTGACTGCCGATATATACCGTCATTTTACCGTTTTCATCCGGAATGGCCAGGGCACTTTCCGGTTCCAAAAATGCATGCTCCGTCGGCGGAGTTTGGTAACTTCGGGTCACGGAGTGAGCCGCGCCGGCAATTGCTTGTTGCGGATCTCCCCGCGAAAAATCAACCTTGCTTAAAATATTGCCGTCCGGATGAATCCGAGGTGCATCTGCAGCCATCGCCGATTGTGGCGACAAAATCGGCGGCAATTCTTCATATTCCAGACGAATCATTTCTACAGCCTGTCGGGCTATTTTTTTTGTTTTCGCCGCGACAATCGCCAAGGCATCACCAATATAGCGAGTTTCCTCGCCTATGGCAATCATGGCCGGCCAATCACGCTTTAAATGTCCCCATAATCGCTGTCCAGGAATATCCGCAGCGGTCATAACCGCAACCACTCCGTTCAACGAACGGGCAGCTTCCACATCAATAGCCATAACGCGCACACGCGAAAGCGGGGTTCGCAGAACGGCTGCGTAAAGCATGTCCGGAACTTTCATGTCATCGACATATTCCCCGGTCCCCAATACTTTCTCTGCCGCATCGATACGCGCCACGCGTTCACCGACGCCGCTGCCGGAGATCGCAGGAACGACTACTTCCCCCCGCAGCGCCTGGGCCGCCATCATAATGGCTTTCTCGATTTTTACGTACCCGGTGCAACGACAGATATTGCCGCGCAGGGCTTCCTTGATTCGGGCCGCGGACGGATCCGGGTCCTTATCCAATAGTGCTTTGGCGCTGATCACCATTCCCGGCGTGCAGAAACCGCACTGTACTGCACCCGCCTCGGCGAATGCCCAAGTATATATCTGTTTTTCCCTTTCGCTCAACCCATCTACCGTGATAATCGACTTGCCATCCAACCGACTGAGTGTCTGCAAACAGGCCCGCATCGCCAATCCATTGATTAACACCATGCATGCGCCGCAAGCGCCTTCGCCACAGCCATTTTTCAACGACGTCAGTTGCAGCGTCTCCCGCAAATACTCAAGCAGATTTTCGTCTTCTTCAGCAATAATAGCTTGTCCGTTCACTGTGAACTGAACCATCAGTTTCCCTCCCCGATTGGCATCGGATTGCGCGGCAGATATTCGCCCAATGCTTCGACGTGACCAACACTGTCTTTCACCATGCGCTTTCCTCTCAAAAAAACGTGCCGTACTGCTCCGGTCTGCGCAAACCCCTCGTAGGTGTTGTAATCCACGTTTTGAGTTTGGTTCTCGGCTCTGATGATGGAGTGCCGGGTTGGGTCCCAAATCACGATGTCGGCGTCGCTGCCGACCATCAGCGCACCCTTGCGGGGATACAGGCCAAACAACTTTGCTGCATTGGTTGAAGTCACCTGCGCAAATTGCTGCAGACTCAACCGCCCCGCCTCCACACCGAACGTGTACATCAACCCAAAACGGTTTTCTACACCGGGAGCTCCATTGGGAATGAGTGAAAAGTCGTCCCGCCCCAGTTCTTTTTGCCCAATCCAGTTAAATGAGCAATGATCCGAACCCACGCAGGAAATTGTACTATCCGCCAACCCTTGCCACAATGCCGCTTGGTTGTTCCGATTACGCAAAGGAGGCGACATCACATACTTGGCGGCTTCAAAGCCAGCTTCCGCATAATAAGATTCATCCAGAAGCAAGTATTGCGGACAAGTTTCCGCCGTCACCGGCAATCCTCGCCTTTGTGCCTCCCGAATAAGATTCACGGCTCGCGCCGTGCTGACATGCACGATGTACAGCGAACAGCCGAAGATTTCCGTCAGGCAGATTGCTCGGTAAACCGCTTCCGCTTCCACCGCCTCCGGTCGTGTTGCCGCATGCTGTTCAGGCGAATTTTTTCCCGCCGCCTTCGCTGACTTGACCATTTCACTGATGATATCGCCATTTTCACAGTGCAGGCAAACCCGCAGGCCCGCCTCCCGGCACGCACGCATAACTTTTAACAGGCTCGCATCATCGACCTGCATCACATCTTTGTAAGCCATATACAATTTTACCGATGAAACGCCATGACGAATCGCTAGCATCGCCAATTCCGCCAAAACTTCATCTCTACAGTCGCACATCGCCATATGAAACCCATAATCGATAAAACTTTTTCCCGCGGCTTTGCCATGCCATATCGCCAATGCATCGGACAAGCTCTGTCCCCTGCTTTGCGTAGCATAATCAATCACGGTCGTCGTTCCGCCCATCAAAGCCGCTCGTGATCCTGTAGAGAAGTCATCAGCCGTAATGGTATTTCCCATGTTCAGATCAAAGTGCGTATGAGGATCAATTCCCCCAGGGAACAGATAGCATCCTGAAACATCAATGACTTCGTCACCAGATACTTCCAGTCCAGGGCCAATCCTATCGATGATCTGACCATCAATCCGGACATCTTGGGATTTCACCGAGTCATAATTCACAACAGTTCCGCCGAATAAAACAATACCCATATTCATACCCCTTTATGGACATCGCCTGAGCATTTTCAGTGTATTATGAGACTGTTTTTTTAGTATTGAATTGCCTGCACCGGACAACGACTGACGCACAGCCCACAACCGAAACACTCAGTCGCATCAATGCTCGCTACTTTTTTCTGTAACTGAATCGCCTGATACGGGCAACTCCGAACACAACTTCCACAACCGATACAACGCGCCGCTTCAACTTTCGGCGGCACAGACACAGTTGAAAATGGCCGTTCCTTGATTTTTTGCAATGTCAGGCCCTTGATGTCATTTACGGATACGTATCCATGACTATCCAAAAAAGCGTTCAGTTCCGCGGCAATCTTGCCATACACCGATGGGCCCTTTAGGATAGCTTCGGTACAGATCTGGACCGCCGACGCCCCAGCCATGAACATCTCCGCCACATCCTTGCCGCTGGCAACGCCGCCGACGCCAAAGATTGGGATTTTCACCGCTTGCGCCGCGTCAAAAATACACCGAACGGCCAACGCTTTAATCGCCCGCCCTGAAAGCCACCCGTAGCCAGTTTGGCTACCCATAAGCGGCAGCCCGGTCTCAACGTCGATGCCCATGCAGGGCCCGAACGAATTAATCATAACCAGTGCATCCGCTCCGGCGGCTTCCACTGCCAGCGCGATATCCTGAATGTTCGGGTGCGGACTCATCTTCACAAAAACCGGAACGTCAGCGGCATTTTTCGCCGCTTTGACTGCATCAGTAATCGGTTTTAGATCGTTACCAATATAGTGGCAGGACAATTCCAACGCATCGGCAAAAGGACGCACTAGAACTGCAAGCTCGCGAATTTGATCCGCCGTATATCCCAGCCCTACGATCAGCGGCGCATCGGCAGTTTTTGCCGTTGCATATTCGTGCTCAATCCATTGTTCCTTCGGCAACTCGGACCACAGCTCGGTATTCAGCATCCCAATCTGAACATCGGCCATGCAGGGGCGAGGAATTTGCGCCGGTTCCATCGAAATAGTCTTGCTTACGATAGCGCCAGCTCCGCCTTTCACCGCGGCAACGCAGGCTGCTCCGTCCCGTGTGGGCGGCCCCGCAGCCGGCATTATGGGAGATGAGAAATGCAGACCGCAAATTTCGACCGATAAATCAGCCAATTTCTTTCCCCTCCATTCCATTGTCCGAAATAGACTCTTTCGTTATGCACAAGCCTGCCATCAACAGACCCAGCGTTTTTTCGTCCGCAGCTTCCGCCGGCAACACATCCATAATTCGTCCGTCAAAAAATACGGCGACTCGATCACTCAGCTTCTGTACTTCGTCAAGTTCTTCGGAAATCAGAATAATCCCCATTCCCGCCATACTGGCGTTCAACAACATTTCATGCACATATTCGGCGGCGCCAATATCCAGGCCACGTGTCGGATAAGCTGCAACAAGAACTTTGGGCTGCCGGGTAATCTCTCGCGCCAAGATCAAGCGCTGAATGTTCCCGCCGGACAGTTTTCCTGTCGCAGTCTCCAAATCCGGCGTCTTGATATCATATTCGCTAACCAGAGTTTCACTATGGGTACGAATCAACGAAGCATTTAAAAAACCGCACTTGGCGAAGGGAGCATTCGCATGATCCTTTAGCAGCAAGTTTTCCCAAATATTAAAAGAAGGAATGGTTCCCACATGCAACCGATCTTCCGGCACATAACCCAATCCCTTGTCTATAATCTTTTTCGGCGAACAGTTTGTGATTTCCTCCCCCGACAGCAGGATTTTTCCAGCATCCACCGGGCGCAATCCACTGATAGCTTCGGCGAATTCTTTCTGTCCATTACCGGAAACCCCGGCAATCCCGAGAATTTCACCGGGTCGCACACCTAGAGAAATGCTGCGTAGCGCCGGAGTTCCCATGTTGTTTGTTACACACAGATCCTCCACGCACAATACACACTCACCCTGATACTCCCGATGTTCCCTGGTAATCATCTTCGAGTCCCGCCCTACCATCATCCGGGCCAATTCTTCCGGGTTCGTGCTACGGGTATTTACCGCCCCAACTTTTTTCCCGTCCCGTAATACGACGACTTTGTCGCTTACCTCCATAACTTCATTCAGTTTATGACTGATGATAATGACTGAACGCCCCTGCTTCGCCATGATCTTCAGTAAAGAAATCAAGTCCTGCGCTTCCTGCGGCGTCAACACCGCAGTGGGCTCGTCCATGATCAAAAGGTCAGCACCTCGATACAATGCTTTGATGATTTCTACGCGCTGTTGCTCGCCCACACTGAGCTGCCAAACACATGCATTAGGATTTACCGACACGCCATAAGTTGCGCCGATCTCGACAATTTTTCGTGCAACAGGTTCCAGATCCAATAAAGCGCCTTTGTCCGATGGCATTCCCAGCGCCACATTTTCGCAAACAGTTAGCGTGGGCACCAACATAAAATGTTGGTGCACCATGCCGATCCCCTTGTCGATGGCAGACCGGGGAGATTCAATATGAACAGCCTCGCCGTTAATGAGAATACTACCCTCATCCGGCTGATACAGACCATACAGAACATTCATCAACGTAGTTTTTCCGGCGCCGTTTTCACCCAGCAACGCCAGCACTTCTCCCGCTGCAATATCAATACTGACATGGTCATTGCTTAGAACCCCCGGAAATCGCTTGACGATGTCTCGCATTTCCAGATGGTTGATCTTACTGCTCATTTCTTCATTCCCCCGGTCAGCAATTCCTTGGTGTTATTTGGACAAGTCGATTTTAATGGTTCCGGCGGCGATATCTTTCTTGGCCTTCTCTACCGCAGCTTTTACATCTTGCGGAATCTTGCCCTCGAGTTTGGGATTGTATTTAAGATCCAACATGCCGTCCGCAAAGGACAGTGTCAGGTGTTGCCCACCCACCGTTCCCGCTTTCCGCAGGTCTATGATTTTAGTGAGGACTTTTTCCCAGTTGTATACTTGCGAAGCCAACACTGCATCAGGCGCCACAGCACTCTGATCCATGTCAGTGGATAGCCAGTAGGTTCCCGGTTTTCCGGCAACCGCTTTAATTGCGCCTACGGCCTGTTGGGATGATCCGGTCAACAAGTCGGCGCCTGCATCCATATGGGTTTTGGCGATTTCGCCGGCCTTTACGATTTCATTAAACGATCCGGTATAGGCAATGCGGGTTTTTACGTCTCCCCCGGCAGCAGCAACACCCATCTGGAAGCCCTTGTTGTATTTGATGGCGTCACCAGCTTCGACCGGGCCAACGATCCCGACGATTTTCGATTTCGACATTTTAGCGGCAAGAACGCCCATAACATAAGCGCCTTCCTGTGCCTGAGGATCATAGGCAAAAATATTCGGGCCGCTCTGGAATCCAGTTCCATAGGCGAAGGTGATCTTGGGGAACTCGGGCGCGATTTCTTTCACGACGCTCTGGTACTGAGCACCATGGGCGATAATGATGTCAAAGCCCTGAGTTGCATACTGACGAATGGCAGCACCGGCATCCACCGGTTTGCCCATACGCTCGCTGACTGCCAGCTCAATACCGTCTTTGGACTGTGACTGAAGCTTTTTTAGCGCTTCATACATGGATTGGGCCCAAGCCATGTCATCTACGGTGCTGGGAAGAACCAACGCAATTTTAAGTTTCTGGGTTTTGGGCGCATCCGCTTTCGGCGCCGCCGGTTTTTGATCGCCGCCACAGCCGGTGATCAATAGAGATAGTGCAAGAACCATTGCCAAGAGGATCGAGAGAATTTTTCGTGTGCTTTTCATTTGTTTGCCCCCTCACTTTTATCTTTTTTTGTGAAAGCTGTATCTTTAGCCCCGGACACCGCGCTCGTACGGTTTACCCAATGCCGCAGGCGGCCAGACGCGCCCGAAGGAAATCATCAGGGCTACGATGGTCACAATATAAGGTAGCATGACCGCCAGTTCATACGGAAAATTGATTCCGAGAACCTGTACCCAGAGTTGAAATGAATCCGCCATACTGAACAGCAACGAGCCTGCAAGAATTCCCCACGGGCTCCAGCGACCGAAATAAACAAGCGCGATAGCGATAAAACCGCGACCCGCCGTGATATTGTCCGCAAACATATGCGTATTGGCAACCGTCAACGTAGCCCCAGCCAATCCTGCCAGCATGCCGCCTATTATCAGGCACTGATAACGCATTTTTGTCACACTGACGCCCAACGTATCCACCGCCTGCGGCGTCATTCCAACAGCGCGCACACTCAAACCCCAGGTGGTGCGAAACAAAACGAACCAGGAAATCGGCACAAGTAAGAATGCAAAATAAGCGATGATATTATGATTAAAGAACATCGGCCCCAGTATGGGAATATCGCCCAATACCGGAATTTTCCAAGGTTTCAGGCCTTCTATCGTTTGGATACCACCGACATAGAGCCGAAAGAATAACCCGGACAGCCCCCAACCCAACATGGAAAGCCCAATGCCGCTGATTCCCTGCTCCGCCTGCAGTGTCACACTCACAAAAGCCATCAGCAAGCCCATCAACGCGCCCGCCACAATGGCAGCCAGCAAGCCTAGCATTGGCGAGTGCGTCACAAACGTAACATAAAAGCCGAAGAATGCTCCCATAAGCATAATGCCTTCCAGTCCAAGATTGAAGACCCCCGAACGTTGCGTCAGCATCTCGCCGAGCGCGGCCAACAGATAGGGAATCGCCAGTCGAATTCCCGTCGCAATAATGCCGATAAGAATGCCTTGCTCCATAAAATCCGTCATGTTACGCCACCTCCCCTGATCGGCGACGACGCCATGTTTTCCATTGTTCCAGCAGTTCCGGGCGACGAATGAAGACATCGCTCGCCACCACGAACAGAATAACGAAGCCCTGGATCACCATTACGATGGCAGCCGGAATGCTGACGGCCCGTTGCATCATGTCTGCACCGAGAATCAGCGCACCGAACAATACCGATGCCGGAATAATTCCAATCGGGTGCAGACGACCAAATAATGCTGCAACAATGGCGCTGAACCCATATCCCGCCGATATGTCCTCAAGCGCCCGATGATGAACCCCCAACACTTCGACCGTCCCTGCCAGTCCGGCAAGAGCTCCCGCCAAAAACATCGACAGCACCATGTAAAAAGGTACGTTGATTCCAGCGTACCGGGCAGCTTCTGCTCCGGCTCCGACCGCACGTAGCCGATAGCCCACCGTCGTATGCATTAGTAAAATATAGACCAGTACTGCCAGAATGAGAGCTAAAATAAAGCCGGTATTCAGGCGAGTTCCCGGAATCAGGCGACTCAGCCACACGCCAGCAGGAACCAAGGCCGTTTGCGGCACTCCGGTCCCATATGCCACCTCCTGGGGATCGATCAAAATACCCCGAATCAATAGCAAATACAGTTGCGCGGCAATCTGGTTCAACATTACAGTACTTAGAATTTCATTGACATTCAGTTTAGCTTTGAGAAAACCGGCGATCCCGCCCCATATCCCGCCTGCCAAAGCGCCTGACAACAACACCAGCGGAAACAGCACCAATGCCGGAACCGCGGATAAAGTCACAGCCACCCCGGCCGAAGCTATCGCTCCGACGAGAATCTGTCCTTCGCCCCCAATATTCAACACGCCGCTGCGAAAAGAAATAATGATCCCAAGACCTGTCAGCAGCAAGGGCGTCGTTCGCACCAACGTTTCCGTCAGACCGAAGCTACTGGAAAACGGTCCTGTCAGCATAACCCCATACGCGCGAATCGGATCCGACTTCGCCAGCAGAATAAATATTGCTCCGATCAACAGCGCGCCGACCAGCGCCGCGAAAGATACCAGTATGGTTTTACCTTTCACTCGAGGCAGTCCTCCCTACACACCAAAATCAGCCACCACTACCCTATCGGTTATAAGAAACGCCCTGCGGCGATCCTCCCGCAGAGCGTCTTCGCTCCAATACACAAATGTGTATAATTCCGCTATTTATCATACCGTATTTTATGATAAGCGTCCAGTAGAACCTATGTCCGTCAATATTTTTTTCAGAACCGTTTCCACATTTTTTCGGCCAGTTCGCGTGCCCTGCCAAAAACCTCTTGCTCGTCCGCAACAAGGATTTTTCGCTCCCGCATCACTACCCGGCCATTAATGATTGTCGTTACCACAGAACGGCCGGTCATACCAAAAAGCACATGTCCGCTGAGATTAGCAGCCGTCAAGGGGGTCGGCGGATTATAATCTACAACAATAATGTCAGCCAAGGCGCCTGGAACTAATCGCCCCAGCGTCTCACCAAAAGCAGTCGATGCAAAGTTCGCATTTTGCTCAAACAGCATGTCATGCGGCTCCGCCCAGGCCGCCGCCGCATCCTGTTGCTGGTGCTTATGCAGGAGGTTGGCGACTTTCAGTGATTCAAACATGTCGGATGTATATCCGTCTGTTCCCATTCCCACCCGAATGCCTCGTCGTACCATTTCCAGCACTGGCGCGCAACCGACTGCATTGCCCATGTTGGATTCGGGGTTGTGAACCACAAACGGCGCCTTCTCTCGCAACATTTCGATTTCCCTCTCGTTCACATGAACACAGTGCGCCGCAATCGTTGCCGGACTCAGCACGCCAAAATCTTTCAGCCTTTCCACCACGCGTTTGCCATGTTTGCTTTGGCAATCTTCGACATCGGACAATGCCTCCGCCGTATGAATATGGCATCCCACCCCCAACATTGACGCAATATCGGCGCTGCGCCGAAGCAACGCATCATTTAGCGTAAAGGACGCGTGCAAGCCGAAAAGTCCGCACCGCATAGCGTCGTGATCGCGTTTACATTTACTAATGTAATCTACATTCTCATCAATCCCTTGTTGGGCCACCTCGTCACCATCACGATCCGAAACCTCATAGCACAAACAGGTTCTAAGCCCGAGCTCCTGGGCAGCCTCCGCCATGCGGAACAAACTGCCCGGCACACAGTTCGGACTGGCGTGATGATCAAAAATCGTGGTCGTACCATTCTTGATGCAGTCAATCATCGCCACCGCCGCACTGAAATAAACATCATCCATCGTCAAAGTTTTGTCGAGACGCCACCAGAGACGCGTCAAAATTTCGTTGAATTCGTGCGGTGACTGCGATTTTAGGTCCATCCCCCGGGCAAAACTGCTGTAACAATGCATGTGGGTATTGATCAGTCCGGGCATAATCAGTCGCCCCCGAGCATCAACAAACGAAGCATCGGGGTATTTTCCCTGCAGCTCCTCCGTGCTCCCGACTTCAACAATTTTGTTTTCCTGCACCGCCACACAGCCATCAAGCCAAACCGGTCGAGCCGGTTCTCTTGTAATCAGGAGCCCATTGCCAATCAGTAACATACCAGGTTCCTCCTCACTCTTCCTGAAACGCCAGAGCATTTTCCTTCAGCAGCTGCCTGACCATGAAATATGTTTCATTGACCAGGCGGGGACACCGCGTCATCTTGTTCCAAGGATCGCCGCCGAGAATTGTTTGGCAGTCGGTCCCGCCGAACTCCTCGCCGAATCCCACTTCAAACCACTCCACCAGTTGCTGAATCATCAGATTCAATGAAGACTGCTCTGCCTCCTCCAACTTGCCACGTCCGGCAAACAGCCCCAGTAGACAAGCTCCCCCAGATAGCGCCCCACAGG
>DATMYT010000564.1:0-2120 GCA_035560855.1 Negativicutes bacterium
ATTATATACCGAACTCACAAATGGAAAGTAGCACAAAAGGAGTGTAACCATCAATGCGCAAAAATCAATCCTCTCTCTTCGCTCTATTAGTCGGCGCCATGCTGTTCTCGTGCGCCAGCGGCGAATCCGCCGAAGCATCAAAATTGCCGGCTCGCAGCGAAATTCCGGCTGAGTCCCGTTGGAAGCTTGAAGATATCTACCCTTCCGACGACGCTTGGCAAGCCGATTTTGACCGACTCAAGCCCATGGCCGCCCAGATTGCTTCCTATCAGGGGAAACTAGACCAATCCGCCGGCACATTGCTCGAATGTCTCACCCTGCGGGATGAGCTCGGTATCACCAGTGGTAAGGTTTTTGCTTATGCCCGTATGCGACGGGATGAAAACACAGCCAACAGCCATTATCAGGCGATGACTAGCCGTACGGAAAGTCTGCTGGCCGAAGTGGGGGCTGCCACAGCTTTTATTGAGCCCAACATTTTGTCGATACCGGCCCAAACGCTTTCAGCATTTCGACAAAGCGAGTCCAAACTTACACCTTATGCTTTTTACTTTGAAAATCTACTGCGGCAGCAAAAACATGTCCTTTCTCCAGCCGAAGAAGCTTTGCTGTCCAAAATGTCGGAAGTTGGGCAGTCTTCAGAAAACATCTTCACTATGTTAGCTCGCGCCGACATGAAATTCCCGGAAGTAAAAGATGAAAAAGGGCATACCGTTCAACTCAGCGAAGGGCGTTACCGTACCTTCGTAATGTCTCAGGACCGCAACGTCCGTCTGGAAGCCTTTCAAAAGTTATTTGCTACATACGCTCAATACCGTAATACTTTTGCCTCCACCTTGGGAGGAACGGTCAAGAAAAACATGTTTTACGCCAGCGCTCGCAAATATGACTCCGCAATTGCCGCAGCGTTAGAATCGGATAATGTCCCCGTTTCTGTTTACAATCGCCTGATTGACACAGTCAATGAGAACCTCAGCCCACTGCACCGTTATGTCGCGTTGAAGAAAAAAGCGCTTAAACTAGATGAAATGCACATGTATGATCTCTATGTGCCATTAGTTCCTGATGCTCACATTACTATGAACTACGACGACGCCCGTGCAATCGTGCAAAAAGGTCTCAACCCTCTGGGCAGCGAATATGGCGCTGTTCTGGAAAAAGCCATGTCTTCCCGTTGGGTCGACGTATACGAAAACCAGGGCAAACAAAGCGGCGCTTACTCGTGGGGAGTTTATGGCGCCCATCCCTTCATCCTGATGAACTTCAACAATCGTCTGGAAGATGCTATGACACTCGCTCACGAGCTGGGGCACTCCCTCCATAGTCACTATAGCAATTCAACGCAACCGTATGCGACTCACGATTATACCATTTTTTCCGCCGAAGTAGCCTCCACCACCAACGAAACTTTGCTACTCGACCATCTACTGAAAAACACTACCGATCGTAAACAAAAAATGTATCTGCTCAATGAGTACCTCGAATCTGTCCGCACCACCGTATTCCGTCAAGCTATGTTTTCCGAATTTGAAAGAGATCTTTACGCCCGGGCCGAAAACGGCGAAGCAATTACCGCCGATATGCTCGATACAATGTGGCATGAATTGAACGTCAAGTACTACGGGCCACAAATCGTTGTGGATAAAGAAATTGACGCGGAATGGTCCCGAATCCCCCACTTCTACTATAACTTCTACGTATATCAGTATGTTACCGGCTTCTCCGCAGCCAACGCTCTTGCATCCCAGATTTTAAGTGAAGGAGAACCCGCTCGCGAACGATATGTGAATTTCCTGAAAAGCGGCGGTTCAGACTATTCAATTGAACTGTTGAAAAAGGCCGGCGTAGATATGTCTTCACCCGAACCTGTCAAAATCACTATCCAGCGTTTCGAACGCATGCTGGGTGAACTGGAAAAACTGCTGCAAGAATAATACCCCAAAAAGGAAAAACAAAAGGCGCCGTGTTGAAACATGAGTTTCAACACGGCGCCTTTTGTTTGTTTATTTTCTTTCGAGAAAACGCCAGAAATTATTGGAAAACAGATCTCCTATGTCTTTGCGAATTTCCTCTTCAGAAAATTCCCAGCCCGTGTCCATAACATCAAGATACTTTTCTGC
>DATMYT010000565.1:0-2231 GCA_035560855.1 Negativicutes bacterium
TTCTTTTCAATATACTCAGGCAAAAAACTAAGCATTTCGCCATTATATTGACCTTTTTGCAGCGCGGACAGAAATCGCTGCGGGGGAACAAGTATAAATAGGCCAAAGAAATATGGAACAATCAGCCGGTTAAACCGTTCCCTAACAAACTCAACTTTGGTTCTGGCTGTCAGCGCAAATAAAGCCCCGGCCCCGGCCAGCATAAAAAACAGCGGCATTATCCAGTAATTCACAAACAGAATAAAAATGGTTACACCGGAACTAACTTCCTTGTTTTTTAAATCCCAACCGATTAAATCGAAAAATCTAGCACTATGAAATAGTAATACAACCAACATTCCCAATACACGCAACCAATCAAGGTAATAGCGCCGCTCATACGGCCTTGAACAGCTTTCCTTCATCCCAGTTTTCCCGTCCCCCCATATTTTCACCAAATTCTGGCGCGCCCAAAACCAATCTCTACTTTTACCAGTGGTCCGTCACCCTGACCACTGAGCCCATGGAACGAACTGGCGCCATGCACCTGATAACCATCTTTTGGTAAGTCAATATCCATTTTTCCTGACAATGCCGTAGCCTCTACCTTAAACGGCGTAGAGACAGCCCCTACATGAAGTTCGATATTTCCTGCTTTACTGCGAAATACCGCATCATTAACAATCTCATTGAGACTGACCTCAACATTTCCGGAATCGTTTTCGACATTAAGCTTGCCACTGATATTTTTAATGTCGGCACGACCCGATAATTTTTTTATGGATATTTCATTGGCCTTACAATTTTCCATTTTAAGCCTTCCTGAGCGCATCTCTATCTTTAATGTTCCTGCTTCCAAGGCCTCTATCTGCAAATTGCCTGAACTTACATGCAAAATTAGTTCATCATACTCTTTTTGCGGCAAAAGTAATTCAAAATTTAATTTCCAAAAAACAAATTGCCCAGAGCTACGCCCATTTCCTTTATTGCCAATTCTAAGATGCAAAACATCTCCCTGCATTTCTTCTTGCACTACGTCTTCTTTTTCAAAATTATCAGAGGTCGACCAGCCGGAAATTCGAATAGTGGGAGACGTTACATCAGAACGCACTACGCGAACATCGCCGGAACTGCTGTCCAACTCCAAGCGTTTTGCGGTTGAGGATTTAACAATATACGTATCTGAGATTCGGGCTTGACCGACAGTCATATACGCACCATTCCACTGCCCAAGCGCAAGTAGGACAGCATTGCCGCCAATGCCAATCAGCAAAACGCCAGCCGCAATGATGGCAATTCTTTTTAGCACTCTGTCCATCCTTATCTCCCCCTGATAATCTGCAGATTAAACTGCAAATACTTTAAAAATACCCTGCCAGCCCATCGAGTCACCAGGAGCATGCCTAATCCGAGCAACACACCACCTCCCGCTGTCATCATGGATGTAAAAATCCATGATAAAACAGCGCCTAAACCGCTCGGAAAGCCAGCCTTTAGCGGTATCAGTAAAGGAACAAAAACCAAGACAATAGCAACCACGTAGAAAGCAAAAAGTACTCCAACAACGCCGATAAGTGGTCCCATCACAAACACCAGATTTAAAAAACCTAAGCTAACCGTAGCAAGTACAGCCCTAGCAATATTATTAATGGAGATATTCTCCACCGCTTGTGTAACATGATAATCAGCAAGGATTTCTTTCGCAATTGCTTCCGGGTTTCCAAGGGCAACGGCAATTTCCGGCTCACTTTTACCACTAACAGCACCGTTAACAAAATGCTCTTCATAATCATAAAGAATATCCTTCCGTTCCTGTACCGGGATGTTTTTCAAAGACTTTTCCAGCTTGTCCAAAAAATCTTGTTTGCTCATTCTCCCACTCCCTCTGCAATAATACTGTCAACCCCGCTGCGAAATTCACGCCACTCTTTAATCATTTCCAACATGCACATACGACCTTGGGCTGTCAGTCGGTAATATTTTCGCGGTGGCCCTTCCGATGATTCAATGAGATATGTCTCAAAATATGCTTCCAGCGTCATTCTGCGCAATAGTGGATAAATTGTTCCCTCAGCAATTTGAAACTTTTCCGATATTTTATGTGCTAACTCATAACCATAAGTATCTTGTTTGGAACTCAATACAAGCACACACATTTCCAGAGCGCCTTTCTTAAACTGAGCATTAATAATTATCACTTCCCTTATTCTCATTTACTATATTTTAACGCCGGCTATGTAACATTGCAAGGT
>DATMYT010000566.1:0-2354 GCA_035560855.1 Negativicutes bacterium
CAGGAATATGATGCCAATAAACACTCCCCAAAGCATCCCAATTTCAGTCGGCGTTATACTTAATAAGTCGCCAATAAGATAGGATGAATATTTAGTAAAGCTGCCGCCGCGCGACATAATCATCAGACCCAACGCGATAGCTGTAGATGAAAAGACTCCTATAACGCTATCGGTAGACACTCCACTCCGATTCTTAATAACCGTAATACTTAATGCAAAAAGTACGGAAAACACGACCAGTGCGGTAAGCGGTCTAATGCCGCCCAGCAAGGCTCCTATCGCAATGCCGGTAAATGCCCCGTGACCAAGCGAATCAGAAAAAAAGGCCATGCGATTACTTACAACCATGGTGCCCAGCAAACCGAAGAGTGGAGTAACCAGCAGTACCGCCAATAGGGCATTTTTCATAAAAGTATGGCCCATCCATTGAAAAGGAAGAATATAATTAACCAGACCATACCACCAATCTAGCATTGAATATTCCCCTCTTTCTTAGTAACCGAGGAAGTTTCTTGCTTATTATGCTGCAATAACATTCCAAAAACTTTTCTTGTCCGGCTATCATTAAAAACTTCATCTGGCGTACCATTACAAAGCACAGTTCCATTCAAGAGAATCACTCTGTCCGCATATTTGGCAACCAAATTAAGGTCATGAGAAACCAAGATAATTGACAAGTCATGGTTTTCCCTGAGATCTGAAACAATATTATAAAACAGTTCTAATCCATTCTGATCAATTCCTGAAACAGGTTCATCCAAAAGCAGTAAGTCCGGTATGGGATCAATCGCAAGCGCCAGCAGAACTCTTTGCAACTCGCCCCCTGACAATGCGCCGAGTCTTCTGTCGATTAGATGCTCGGCTTTCACTTTGGCAAGATCCTGACTTACTCGGTCGCGGATCCGTTTTAAACTCGCTAGCCAACAGGGGGTTCGCGTTAGCAAGGCCGAGAAAAGGTCCAGCACACTGGTCGGAGTACTGAGATCAAATTTCAAATACTGCGGAACATAACCGATTAAAGGGTGCCCGCTACGGACCCCCTTAGCATCAATGTATTTCAGTTCCCCTAAATGCTTCGTTTCACCGAGTATTGCTTTCAAAAGGGTGCTTTTGCCGGCCCCGTTGGCCCCAATCAGCGCAGTAAGTTCACCGCAATGAATATGAAGGTTTACATCATGCAACACCTGGGTATTGCCAAACGCAACGTTAAAATTAACAATTTGAGTGCAGCATAACCGATTGCATTTACTCCCATTGCAGATACACCGATGCTTGGCGATCATTGCAAGGCCTCTTCTAACGTTTTCAAATTTTTCTTCATTATGTTGATGTAGTCATCATAGGCGTCAGGCTTGACTTCACCAGTTACCGCCGGGTCGAGGGTATAAACTTTCACTCCGGTTTCCTGCGCAATTGTTTGAGCAGCCTTTGCCGGATACTGCGGTTCGGCGAACAGCGCTTTAATATGAGCGTTATTTACTTTTTCGATAGTATCTTCTATTTCAGCCGGCGACGGTTCTGTGCCAGGCTCTCTTTCAATGACTGATGCAATGTGTAGCTTAAACTCCTGGGCGAAGTAAGGAAACGCTTCATGGAAGGTAATGATATCCCGGTTTCTGGCGCCGTCCAACTTTTTATGCATGGTATCCCGCAAGGCTTCAAGCTTTTTCACGTATTCATCCGCATTGCTTTTATACTTCGCGGCATTCTGCGTATCCGCCGCTGAAAGCTGCTCGGCGATATTCTTAACCTGAACAATGGCGTTAGAAATACTGACCCATACATGAGGATTCGCTTCCCCGGTCTCGTCTTTCAATAGCTCAATGTTCGTGCTAGCATCAATAACCTTTAGCTGCGGCTGTTGCTTTATCACCTTATCCAAAAAGGCTTCCATGCCTGCGCCGTTGACAATAAACACGTTTGCTTTTTCCAGCGTTTTCAAATCTTCCGGCGACAGCTGGTAATCATGCAGACAACCGGTCTGCGGTTTTGTCATGTTGATTACCTCAACACCGGGAACGCCCTTGGTAATGTTGATGGTGGAAATATACATGGGATAAAACGACGTCACGATAGTAAGATTCTTTTTCGACCCGGCATTATCTGTTTGACCACTTTGTCCACAGCCGCTCAAAATAATACCACTAATGATCACGAGTAAAATGATCTTGCCAAATTTTATAGACACGACAATACCCCCAACAAAAATACTGGCCCAAGTCCGCTACCGCTATCTTGCCCGTTCCATAAGTCTCGTGAAGTCCGCGCGCCGAAGAACCTCCCGGTTGTGATTATTCAGCAACGAGCGGCCTAAAACACATGCAAATGGCAACGCGAACTGGTTAGCTTAGAAC
>DATMYT010000567.1:0-3102 GCA_035560855.1 Negativicutes bacterium
GCAGAAAAGCCCTTGTTGTCCGTTGTGGCAGGAGTTCAAAGGAAAACTCTCGCTGTCGGAGAAAACACGCTGATGACGAAGTTTGTGCTGGAGAGCGGATCACAGCTGCCAACGCATAAACATCCCCACGAGCAAATCGGATTTCTGGTGTCCGGGCGACTGATTCTCACCATCGGCGGTGAGTCCTGCGAACTGGCCCCGGGCGACAGCTGGGCGGTGCCGGGAGATGTCGAACATGGCGCGCAAGTAATTGAACGCGCCGAGGCGATCGAGGTGTTTTATCCGGTGCGGCAGGATTATTTGTGAGATTGGTTTTGACGGCACTGCTCTCTCTGCGATAAAATAAACAGGATTGTGGTATGAGCTAATTTTAATTCGGGGAGAGAAAAAAACAAGACATGAGTGTATTAAATGTAGAAAATGTTACGCACGGGTTCGGCGCGCGTCGAATTCTGGAAGATGCTTCATTCCGCCTGTTGAAGGGTGAACATGTTGGACTGATCGGTGCGAACGGAGAAGGAAAGTCAACGTTCCTCAGCATCATCACCGGCCAGTTGCAGCCGGACGCCGGCAAGGTTGAATGGTCCAATCGGGTTACAGTCGGCTATCTGGATCAGCATGCCATACTGGCTAAAGGCAAAACAATCCGCGACATATTGCGAACCGCCTTTCAGCAGATGTTCGACTGGGAAGCGGAAATGCTCGGCATTTACGACCGGATGGGAGAAGCCGGACCTGATGAACTCGACAAGATGATGGAAGACGTCGGTGAATTGCAGGATCTGCTGGATCACAGCGGCTTTTATATGTTGGATTCGAAAATTGAGGAGGTCGCCAACGGGCTTGGACTGGGCGACATCGGACTGGATCGCGACGTCAGCGATCTGAGCGGCGGACAGCGGACCAAGGTGCTCTTGACCAAGCTGCTGCTGCAGAATCCGACTATCCTGATTCTCGACGAGCCGACCAACTATCTGGACGTCGAGCATATCGAGTGGCTGAAGCGCTACCTGACAAATTACGAGAACAGCTTCATTCTGGTTTCGCATGACATTCCCTTCGTGAATGAAGTGGTCAATGTCATCTACCATGTGGAGAATACCGCATTGACCCGCTACACCGGCGACTATGAGCAGTTCCAGCAGATGTACGCTATGAGAAAAAGCCAGGAAAACCGGGCGTTTGAACGGCAGCAGCAGGAAGTCGAGCGACTGGAGGACTTTATCGCCCGCAACAAGGCGCGCGTCGCGACACGGGGGATGGCCAACAGTCGGCAGAAGTGGCTGGATAAGATGGATGTGCTGGAAAAACCGCGGGAAAAACCGAAACCGACCTTCCAATTCCGGGAGGCGCGGACACCGGGGCGCGTTTTGGTAGAAGCGGAAAATCTGGTGCTTGGCTACGACGAGGCATTGACCCGACCGGTGGCGTTGTCGATGGAACGCGGCAAAAAAATAGCGATTCGCGGCGTCAACGGTCTCGGCAAGACTACCTTGCTGAAGACGTTGCTGGGGCGAATCACGGCGTTTTCCGGCGAAGTGAAGTTGGGTGACAATTTGTTCCCCGGCTATTTCGAGCAGGAATCAGGTCGTGACAACACAAATACCGCCATGGAAGAAGTATGGACAGAGTACCCCGGTCTTAGCAACGGCGAGGTCCGGGCAGCGCTGGCCCGGTGCGGACTGACCAACGAGCATATCACCAGTCAGATGCAGGTGCTCAGTGGTGGCGAAAATGCCAAGGTTCGGCTATGTATGCTGATGCTCAAAGAAGTGAACTGGCTGGTGCTTGACGAGCCGACCAACCATCTGGATATTGATGCCAAGGCGGAACTGAAGCGCGCCTTGATGGAATTCAAGGGATCAATCCTGTTGGTATCGCATGAACCGGACTTTTACGAGGACTGGGTAAGCGAGGTCTGGAATGTCGAGGACTGGACGAATAAAGTAGTATAGGGTTACCGATGAAATGATAAGTACAGGCTATTGCCATGGCCTTGACGGCCACGGCAAAGCTTGTTTGTATACTTTTGCATATACCCAAATCGCATTAACAAATAATAAAGCGCTCGTAACGAAAAAAACATAATGAAACCCCAGTAATGCTGCGACTTGCCCGCCCATTACCGCGCCGCCGAAGGAACCCAGAAACTGAGCTGATTGGTTGTAACCGAAAACGCGACCGGCAATAGCATTAGGGGTATTTCGCTTAACGAGCGTATTAATGGAAGGCAGCAATCCTGCCGAAGCGAGACCTAATAGAAACCGAAGCCCCATTAGTTGCCAAGGATTCGTTACAAAGGCTTGGGGAATAAATACGATGCCTGCAAAAATGAGCGCTCCCAACATGACCTTGTGAGGGCCAATCTTGTCGGAAAGTCTTCCCAAGCGAGGAGCAGCTAAAATATTGGCGAAACCGGAGGCTGCGAAAACTAAGCCTGAAATAATGACAATATGGTTTTTATCATGAGATAACTGGGAAATGTATACGGTGATAATGGGTTCGATAGATAGCAGAGCCAGTTGCAGAATAAATGTGGAAATGAACATCGTGATGGTTATTTGCGGGTTGGGTAATTGGCTCCAAACTTCGCGAAAAGAAAACACCTTTCGTTCAGGTGCCTGAAAATTTTCCTGGATAAAGAAAAGCGATGCTAAAAATGCGATAAATAAAAACGTTCCGGTAGCAAAAAAAACACTGCGCAATCCCCATACTTCTGCCAGATAACCGCCGATCAACGGCCCCAGCAGCATACCGCCAACGCCGCCTGTGGATAAGGTTCCCAATGCCCAACCGGCCCGTTCCTTGGGTGCTTCAGTCGCTACAAGGGTAACGGCGGCTGAAATAAAACCGGATACGACTCCCTGCAATAGGCGTAGTCCTATCAATTGGTAAATGTTCTGCACGAAACCCATGCAGATGATGACGATAGCCATTCCTAAGCTGGCCCGGAGCAGCATGGGCTTTCGCCCATATCTATCAGCCGCTTGTCCCCAAAGGGGGGAGGCGATTGCCATGATGATAAAAGTAATCCCAAAAGTAAAGCCGGATAACTGCTCGACTTCTGCGATGTTGTGGATTCCCAACTGTTCAATATAAAGT
>DATMYT010000568.1:0-29706 GCA_035560855.1 Negativicutes bacterium
AATTTTACCTGTCTGTCAATAGCTTTTAACGAAATTGTTAGACTAGTTCTTTTATTCAAATAGAAGTCGTGTGGCGGCCCTATAAGGTCCAATATTTCACAAACAAAAAAAGGTTGCGCCGAACTTCATAGTTTCGACACAACCTCAACGCCAAAATCAGTTTTTATAAAATTAACCGGTAATAATCCGCACTATTATCTTATTTTTTCTCCGTCGCCTTGGCCGCTTCCCACATTTCATCCATCGCTGTTAGATCAAGATTCTTCCATTTCAGCCCCTTCGCACGGACCGAAGTCTCCACTTGTTGAAAACGCCGGATGAACTTGTTGTTGGTTCCGTTCAGCGCTACTTCCGCCTCGATGCCTAGAAAACGCCCCAGATTAACTACGGCAAATATGACATCACCAAGTTCATCTTCGATTTTCACCTTGTCTCCGCTTGTTTCCGCTTCCCGCAACTCATCCAGCTCTTCGGCTACCTTTGCCCATACGGGAGCAATGTCGTCCCAATCGAATCCAACTTTAGCCGCTTTCAGCTGCAATTTATTCGCCCGTAACAGCGCCGGCAACCCTTTGGGAACGCCGTCAAGCGCCGACTGCGGCTTGACCGTCTTTTCACGCCTTTTGATCGCATCCCAGTTCACGATGACTTCGGCCGCATCACGAACCGAGATATCGCCAAACACGTGAGGATGACGCCGGATTAGTTTTTCTGTCACCGTGTCCACGACATTCTGCATACTGAAGTCACCGTTTTCTTCTGCCATGCGGGCATGAAAAACGATCTGCAGCAACAAGTCACCGAGTTCCTCGCACAAATGGGCCGGATCCTTTTCGTCGATGGCTTCCAACACTTCGTAGACTTCTTCGATAATATAGCGGCGCAGGGTGGCATGACTCTGCTCGATGTCCCACGGGCAACCATCCGGCGAACGTAATCGAGCCATGACATCTACCACCGGGTCTAGAGAAAAAGTATTCTGGCGGGGTGAGCCATGCGGTACATATACGCTGGTCAAATGATCAAACCCGCTCTGTCGGTCCAGTTCAAAAAGCGGCACGCTTTCCACCGATTCGTCAGGCAAGCCCAGATGTCTGGCAACAATGACCGGCGCTTCATCCTGCAATCGTTCCATCAAGCTTAGTTTTAATTCGGATGCAATGAATGGGCTAAACACTTGCGTGATAACAAGTCCAGTCGGCAAATCTGATGGTAACGTCTCGATTTCCTGCGCATCCACGATCGTCATCCCCTGCTGCGGATCAACGCCCAATCGGTTGCAAAGCAATTCAAAAAAGCTCATCCCTGGTAAAACTCTCACAGGAACCTGCTCCTCCTGTGCCTTGATGCGAATCAACCCCACCGTTTTTTCAGCAACCATCGGGCTGCCGGGCACCGCAAAGACAACGCTCTGCCCTTGTTGGGCCCGTTTCAAAACATCGGCGGCAATCGCCGCATAAATAGAATCGAAATCAGTTCCTTGTTCATATAAGGCATCATAACTTTCAAATACAACCCCGCGCGCCTGCAATTCTCCAACGGTTGGATGAATGGCGGTACGCAATAGCAGCGTCGACGCTTGCCTCACAATATCCCAGGTTTCCAGACTCATGCAGCCGAACGGTCCCGGTCCCAAGCCAACAATCGTAATACTTCCCATAATTTATCGCCTCAACAAATGAATTTTATTCAAAAAGTCCACGGCCTGCCTGCCGACAGCCGGGATTTTCAACAACTCGCGTTCGCCGATACTACCGACCATCAACAGCAGAACGGCATACACGCCGCCCCCAATCAGAATGGCGGTTAACGTCGATAGGGTGTTTCCAATTCCTTGTGCAAAAAGCAGAGTATAAACCCCCAGACTGACAATGCCCATAACAGCAGCAGCGGTAGCAGTTTTCAAGGTATCTTTGACATCCAGGACAAAACCAATGGAGCGGTAAATAAAGAACATATTCAACAGTGCGGCAAACCCAAAGTCGGCGATCGTCGCCCATGCAGCGCCAACAATACCGACCGATGGCATCGCCGTAAACGTCCAGCTCAGCACCACCTTGATCCCGGCAGATATAACCATATTCATGACAGGAACTGCTGTGCGGCCCAAGCCTTGAAGTACTCCGGTCGTAACCTGATGAATTCCTAAGAGGAAAATCCCCAACGCAGAAATGGCGATGCATACACCGGCTTTCGGTGTAGCATAAAGCATTGTAGATATGGGAGTCGCCAGCAGCCACATGCCGACAAACGCCGGAATCGTAATAAGGTTGGCAATTCGAAGTGCAGTAGAGGTTCGGTCGTAAATCGCCTCCCGGTCTCCCAATGTGTTGGCTTCCGATACGGAGGGAACTATACTGGCAGCCAGAGATGCGGTAAGAATGGTCGCCATATTAACGAGCGGCACTGCCATGCCGGTCAGGTAACCGAACAATTCTGTCGCCTGTTCCACCGTGTACCCCGCCACTTCCAGGCGAGGCGGCACGATTAACAGATCAATATTGGATACGATCGGCAGCATGATATTGGCGAGCGACACCGGCAAAGCCAACTTGACGATCCGGACGATAATGGATGTTCCTGACTCTTGCTGCAGTTGAGGTTGATGTTCCATTTGGTAGTTGCGGTCTTTCCGATATTTCCAGTAAAAAAAGAGCAACACCAATAGCCCTGTAACCGCGCCGGGTCCCGCGCCGAAGCTTGCTCCCGCTGCGGCGTATTCAAGCCCGCGCGGCAACAAAAAGTAGGCAAAGCCAACCATTGTGATCACGCGAACAAGTTGCTCAGCAATCTGCGAAATGCCGGTCGGCAGCATCATCTGCATGCCTTGGAAATACCCTCGATAGCTCGATAAAATGGTAACAAAGAAAATGGCCGGTGCCAACGCCGCAATTGCATAATAGGCGCGCGGATCGCGGACATACTGGTGTTCGATCAGCCACCCTGCGCCAAAATATAATAGGATTGAAAATAAAAACCCAGTCACGATCAATAACGAAAGTGAAATCCGAAAAACCCGGTTGGCCCCCCGATAATCCTGCAGTGCAGCTTTTTCAGCCACTAAAATAGAAATCGCCACCGGAATGCCCGCGGAAGAAATGCTCAATGCCAGCAGATATATTGGATAGGCCATCTGATATAGACCGATGCCTTCGCCGCCAAGAAGCCGCGAAAGAAAAATCCGGTTGACTGACCCGATCACTTTGACCACAATGCCAGCAACCGTTAAAATCAAGGCTCCTTTAAGAAATTTTTCCTTGCTCAAATTATGGGTGCCCTTTCTTTCCCGACATTCATTTACTGTGTCGGACGTTTAGTACAAAATGCAAACTTATAGTAACCCGTACAGGCATTTTTCGTCAAGGAGCCAGCGATGGGCCTACCTTCTGAAATACGGACAACAACCAATTCCCAAAAGACTCTCCTGCGCCGGAAGCTTTCTTGACGCATAGCATTTGCGGCGGGCCGGCAATTATTTTCACTTGGTTGGGTGCGTGGGTGCGGAGCTCCATAAGCCCCTGCACATTAACATCCGGTTTATCCGTAAAGCTG
The DNA here is from genome assembly GCA_035560855.1 of Negativicutes bacterium. Taxonomy (GTDB): domain Bacteria; phylum Bacillota; class Negativicutes; order UBA1444; family UBA1444; genus UBA1444. Next base: position 3,553 of record DATMYT010000568.1, read on the forward strand.
ATTTCGACCCAGTCCACTCTCTGAATCACTGACTTAACTCCCATTGCTTTTGCCACATTCTTGATTTTTGCCACAATCATCAGATTGTTCAAGGCCTCCGGCGGATCACCAAAACGGTCGATTATCTCATCGATCAGATCACTTGCCTGCGCCTCGGTCTGGATCGCCGCAATCTGTTGGTAAAGTTCAATCTTGTGCATGGCATCTTCCACATAGTCGTTCGGAATATACGCATCAAGTTTCAACTCGATCACCGGATCGGGCAGCGGCTCGACCTGTGGCCCGTCCTTCAATGTGCGAACTGCCTCGTCAAGCAATCGGCAATACATTTCAAATCCTACGCCCGCAATATGGCCGTGCTGTTGGGCGCCGAGCAGATTGCCCGCCCCTCTGATTTCGAGATCGCGCATCGCGATTTTGAAGCCAGCTCCAAGTTCGGTAAACTCCGTAATGGCCCGCAGCCGTTTTTCCGCAATTTCGCTGATGACTTTTTGCGGCCGGTATGTCAGGTAAGCATGCGCCAAACGATCGGACCGGCCTACGCGCCCCCGCATCTGATACAGCTGGGAAAGCCCGAAATAGTCGGCGTTATAAACAATGATCGTATTGGCGTTCGCCACGTCCAGCCCGTTTTCAATAATACTGGTGCATAGCAACAAATTATAGTGTCCTTCATAGAAATCGAACATGACATCTTCAAGTACATCGTCTGACATTTTTCCATGCGCCACACCGATTTTCGCTTCCGGCGCCAACGCCTTCAGCTCGCTATGCATTCTTTCAATGCTCTCAATGCGGTTATAAACAAAATATACTTGCCCGCCCCGACCTATTTCCTGACGGATCGCTTCAGCGATCAGCGCCGGACGATATTCCACCACATACGTCTGCACCGGCAGCCGATCTTCCGGGGCGCTCTCGATGGTACTCATATCCCGCAGTCCAGCCAGGGACATATGCAGAGTACGAGGAATGGGCGTCGCCGTCAACGTAAGGATATCCAGTCCTACACTCCATTTTTTTAACCGTTCTTTCTGCGCTACGCCAAACCGTTGCTCCTCATCCACCACGAGCAGCCCCAAATCTTTAAACCTCACATCCTGCTGCAACAGTCGATGGGTACCGATAAGAACGTCAACCGATCCCTCCGCCGTTTTCTGTAAAGTATCCCGCTGCTCGGCCGCCGAGCGAAAACGACTGACCACGCCTACCGACAAGCCGAAAGCCGCAAATCGGCTGGAAAAAGTCTGAAAGTGCTGCTGCGCCAATACGGTGGTAGGAACCAAAACCGCTACCTGTTTCCCGCTCATCACGGCCTTGAATGCGGCTCTCAGAGCCACTTCCGTCTTGCCGAAACCAACATCGCCGCACAACAAGCGATCCATAGCCTGGGGCTTTTCCATATCCGCCTTGATTTCGGCCACTGCCGACAGCTGATCCTGCGTTTCTTCAAAAGGAAAAGAGTCTTCAAATTCCACCTGCCACGGCGTATCCGGCAGAAATGCAAACCCCTGCGTCATGCTGCGCCTTGCATACAGCTCGATCAGTTCGAGGGCGAGATCGGCGACGGCCGCTTTGGCGCGGGCTTTTGTTTTGGCCCAGTCCGTTCCGCCAAGTCGCGACAATTTGGGAGCGTCTCCCTCGGAACCGATATATTTCTGCAACATCTGAACCTGATCGGTCGGCACATACAGTTTATCGTCAACTGCATACCGGATATGGAAATAGTCCCGGTGAACTCCATTTAGCTCAATCGTTTCCACACCAATATATTTTCCGATGCCATGCGACACGTGCACTACATAGTCACCGGCCTTAAGGTCGGAGTAATCGGCGATGCGTCGGGCCTGCCCAATGCGGCTACGTCGCTGCAGTTTGAGACGACCTTTGATTTCTTTTTCCGTTACCACTGCAATGCGGTCTTCCGGCAATTCAAACCCCGCCGACAAATTCCCGGCAACTACGAAAATCCCTGTTGCCGCCATCTCATCCGTAGGCGCCGCCGCCTGCGCTTTGACTCCCTGCTGAGCCAAATTTTCCCTTAGCACGACTGCAGACTGCAGGCTGGACATCATCAAAACAACCTGATAGTTTCGGTCTTGCCATGAAAGAATGTCATTGACTAGAAAATCAGCCTTTCGATGATAGGGTGGAATACTACGAGTCACAATTCCAATCGAGGCAGGAAAATCATCTGCATTGTCTGCCGGCGCAAGCATGGAAAAAAAGCACGCTTTTGTTTCGGACATGGCCTGCTCTTTTAGTTCTTTCCAGCTGACTCCGCGTACTGCGGCGCTTGCATCCGCTTTTTGCAGGCCGTCAATCGTTTCTTTCAGTCGGGATGCCTCATCAAAAATCACTGCAGCGCCCGACGGCAGATAGGAAATCACCGTCCCTTCCGCCGACAGCCCTTCCGCATCGACGGATGGCAACAAAGTGACCGATTCCAAAGTTTTCACAGAACGCTGGGTCACGGGATGAAACTCGCGAACAGAATCAACCACGTCGCCAAAAAGTTCGATACGAACCGGCATCTCCAGATTCACGGAAAAAATGTCAATGATCCCGCCCCGACTGCTGAAGTGTCCCACGGAATCCACTCGATCAACCCGTTCATAGCCATACTCCATCAAACGGGAAAGTAGCTCTTCGCGTTCCACTGTTTCGCCCACCCGGAAACTGCAGCTATTTTTGTAGAACAGCTTGGGCAAAGGCACACGCATGGCCGCTGCTTCAATCGTCGTCAAAACCAGGACCGGCTCGCCCGCGTTCATCCGGGAGAGGGTTTCCGTCCGTTGCCGTGCCAATTCCAGACTACGGGCCATCGCTTTCACCGAAGACGCCGGATCGCTGACCGGCAGTTCCAGGATAACGCGATTTGGGCATAGGAGTGCCAGATCGTTTCGATACGCTTCAAGTGCATCTCTGGCAGCAGTTACTATCAAAACCGGCGTTTCTTGGTTTTCCGCCAGAAGCGCCGCCAGCACGCTTCGCAACGCGCCGGAGATTCCGTGAACCGATACCGGCTCACGGCCTTCTCGCCGAAATAGTGCAGCTACTCTGCCGACATTTTCTTTTTGGACCACACTGTGAAGAAGAGTATGCATTCTTTCCTTTCCACGCCGACAAGGGCCTCGGCAGCGCCGAAGCCCTCTGGCTATTTCTTTTGCATTCAATAGATCAGACTATTACAGATTCGCTGCTTTCCAGTCATCTAGAAAACGCTGAATACCGGCGTCTGTAAGCGGATGCTTCACAATCGACATCAATACTTTGTAGGGAATGGTGGCGATATGGGCCCCAGCCAGCGCCGCTTGCGTGACATGCATCGGATGTCGGATACTGGCTGCGATAACCTCGGTATCGATGTCATGAATGTCAAAGATATCAATAATTGTTTTCACAAGATGGATGCCCTCTTCACTGATATCATCCAGCCTGCCTACGAAGGGGCTGACAAAAACCGCACCGGCCCGGGCCGCCATCAGCGCTTGGTTGGCGGAAAAAACGAGCGTTACATTGGTCGGGATATCCTCTAGCGACAGAGCATGCACTGCCTTGAGACCCTCTAACGTCATCGGGATCTTGACCACGACATTCTCAGCCAGAGCAGCCAGTTCCCGCCCTTCGGCAATCATTTCCGGCGCAGTGGTGGCAATCACCTCTGCACTAACCGGACCTTCGACAATCTCACAGATTTCTCGAATGACAGAATGAATATTTTGCTTTTCTTTGGCAATAAGGGAAGGATTGGTGGTCACTCCATCCAAAAGTCCCAGTTGCGCCACTTCTTGTATTTCTTTAACATTGGCTGTATCTAGAAAAAAACGCATTTTAGTTCCCCCTTCTTTTTATTAAAATACTACCGTAATCGAGGTCGTACTTCGTCGAGCAATAAATTATCCGGTTGGCGCGGCAACAATGGTGCTTTTCCTGCAGGGATCGGCAGCGGCTCAATCAAGTTTCGTCCTGAAACAGTTGGTTTTCCCGCAACTCTCTGCCCAATAACCAGTTGGTACACATCTTGTCGCTCATCCCAAGCAAAAGCAATTTCATGTCGGTCTCCCGACAAGACAATTTCCTGAATCGGCTGGCCGTTTTTCAGCAAAGTTGCGTGCAAGCCGCTTCCCCAGTATCGGAGAGGCATTCTGAGCGTCAGATTATGCCTATGGTCCCGGTCCACCGGAATGAATCGGCCGAGAAAGTCGAGCGAAAACTCTGCCCCGCCCGCCGCCTCTTTAAGCAAGGGGCCAACCAAAACCAAAGGCTCAGGCCAATAATAGTCAAGATACTCACGAACCAAAGTGCTCGCCGTTCCAAAATGAAGCAACCCTTTTTGAACATATTCCCGTTTTAGGAATCCAAGGTGGTCATCTAAAGCCTGATAGTGTTTTCCAACCGTACTTTTCCATCCTTGCGATCCCATAATGAACATCGCATGGGAAAACCCGACGATAGAATGCACTCCGGCGCGCACTTTACCCCCATCAACAAATTCATTGACTCCCTGACGAACTTTTTCGTTCAGGACTGCTGTAGAATCGATATCGTACATGATAAGCTGGCGCGGCGTCGGACGGAATTCGACAAGACCAAGTTTTTTTAGATCAGTGGCCGGCGCGTTGATGTCATCTTGAGGTGTTAGGTATAATGCCTTGCTATAATCACCGGAGGTAATTCCCCCTGCATTTCCATCGGCGTCACTGTTTCCCCATAGTCCAGCGGCCCGATAAGCACGAATGCTCATGGCCTCTGACTCAGGACCATTTCCAAAATCAAAAGAGCCTGTCCTTGCAGTTAATACCTCTCCTGACGGGAAATAAAGCGTCAATTTATTCAGTTCCCTCAAATGATAAAACAAAACTCCAGTTCGAGTAGACCGTTGGTTGGCATCTCCCTCAACAGGAAATGAGTGAGCCCACCCGTGACGAAGATGATTCGCCCAAAAACCGTCTGTAGCCGCATTATAGGATAATACATTCCCGGAAACTTCGGGATCATAATCCGAGTGCAGGTGCAGCGCGTACTCATGTCCACGCTTAGACTGATCGCGAACAGATTGCCGTACCTGGGCCAACGCAGAACGCCAATCTTGTTTTGCGGAAATGCTGGCGGCCCACTCGCCTGCTGCCAGCGCCGGCATTGCAAGATAGTGAGTCCAGAAAGCCCCATGCTTTTCTGCAATCCGGTTCAGCGCTTCCGCTTTACCAACCAACTGTACCCGGAATTCCTCGGCATCAAGCCAACCATTCTGGTTTCCCCAGGCCGTCGGATATCCCGCCGCATCCATCGGTTCCAGATCTTCGGTCATAACATAAAAAATTTTGCCTGGCGCAGGGTCAACCACATCGATTCTGGCGACGGTCTGCGCCAGCGTTTTATTGACGCTCAGTTGCAAACTCCATGGCTGTCCCAAATTGACTGTCGAAGCCCTTTGAGCCTTTATTGTCCATGATAAGGAAACGGTTTCGCCCACAGCAAGTCGGGAAATATTCTGCGTTGAATTCCCGGCAATAACTAACCCATAACCATAGGGCTCCAGCACCCGAACCGAAAGATTTTCCAGAACCTTATCCGTCACATTGACAACATCCGATACTACGGTAAGAGTGTCGCCCTGCATCGCTTGGGGCGGCACAGACCGCCAGACGATTTTAGTTCCTTCCACCTGGGTTCCGGAAGACTTCAGCTCCGTAATCAACGCATGCTGTCCATTACCGGATTCAACACTGACCCGGTATCGGGCAATTGCTTCCGGAATGAAGGCCGGAACCTGGGATGAGAAAAGCTCCGCCGGATGAACCTGTTCCTGAACCCAGCCGCCTTGATAATTGTTCGCGAGGCGTCGGTCAATCCAAACCGTTTTGTCCCTTTTTTCTGGCATGTTGCCTGTAAAGACGTAGCCGACCGTCGCAATCGTCCGTTCATCTTTCCCTATGGCCGCGATGCTCATACGACCTGTTCCCTGTGTAGAAAGAAATTGAAACCGATATTTCAGCTCAGCGTCCGCATCGTTCATGTCCAAAAAATATTCCGTCCGAGCTCCGACACCGGCAGCCATTTCCAATGCTTGCGGCGCAAGTAGTCCTGCACCAGTTACAACACGGGAAAAAGTTTCAGCCCCTTCAGTCACCAAATTCCCCGGCAAATTCCACTCGCTTTTCTGGTCAGGTGGTAAATCCTTTAGTCCAGCAACCGCGGAATGCTTCTGCGTGACAGAGTTTATACCGGCCCCCTGAGTTGAGTCCGGTATAATCGAAGACAGGGACTCGCAACCACTCACAAGGAATAAACAAACTAACAATAACAAACCCAGTACTTTTCGAATCATAATCCCATACTATCGGAATTGGGGTGCAGAAGTCGGATTCATAAGCCGTTCTCCTGACATTTCCCCCCGCAACAACCGTCCAAACAAAACATCCGCCAAAGACTGGCTGCTGGGCCCAAAAATCGTTTCCCACAGGCCGGTATGTCCATATTCGCGTATCACAGGTTTACCCGAAATACCGGCCATTTTTGCCGCCGCATTCACTGCATCTTCCATCGTACCCATCTCATCGACCAATCCCAAAGATTTTGCCTTTCTCCCGGTATATATCCTACCATCGGCTAACTGACGCACTTTTTCCGGATCCATTTTGCGACCTTCTACTACTACGGCGACAAACTGATCATAAAGATCATCCACCATGTCTTGCAGAATAACCCGCTCTGCTTCGGTCATTGGGCGTTCCGGCGACAACATATCTTTGTGGGGTCCGCTTTTTATTTTTTCGCCATGCACACCAATTTTTTTAAACAACTCTTCCCAGTTTGCATACGGAATATACACGCCAATACTGCCGGTGATCGTTCCTGGATTTGCATATATTTTGTCACAGAGAGCTGCAATCCAGTATCCTCCAGAAGCTGCAATGTCTCCCATCGAAGCTACCACTACCTTACCGGTAGCGCGCAATTTTTTCAGTTCCTCCCCGACTTCCTGCGAAGCGGGCGCGCTGCCGCCGGGGCTGTTGATACGAATTACCACGGCCTTAATGCTTGCGTCATCCCGAGCAGACTGAATCTGGCGGATAACGGAATCCGTCCCACCACCATCGCCAAACAATCCGCCTTGGCCTCGGCCACCTGTTATTACGCCTTCTACGTGAATAACAGCCACTCTGTCCACCTGTTCAAAGGGGTGGAATAGCCACCACCCCATCAGGACCAGCAAGGCTCCGATCAAACATAACATCCCGATAAAGGATTTTCTGCGAGTCACGCCAGTTCCTCCTGTGAAAAACTGTTGGGACAATCCCAACAGTTTCAATGTTTATAGAAAAAATTATCGTTTTTCGCCAAACTTCAGCGCCGCAGCAATAAAATCGCGGAACAGCGGATGCGGTTTGGTCGGACGTGATTTGAATTCCGGATGGAACTGAGTGCCAACGAACCAAGGATGATCCCTGACCTCGACAATCTCGACCAACCGATCATTCGGCAATGTCCCGCCAAGCACAAGGCCCTTGTTGACCAATTTTTCCCGGTAAGCGTTGTTAAATTCGAAGCGATGGCGGTGCCGTTCATAGATAATCTCATCCTGATATGCAGCGTAAGTCAATGTATCCGGCATAACTTTGCAGGGGTAAATTCCCAGACGCATCGTGCCGCCCTTGTCCGTCACATTCGCCTGTTCCGGCATCAGGTCAATGACGGGGTTTTCAGTCAGTGGATCAAATTCACTGCTGTGTGCGCCAACCAGTCCACAGACATTGCGGGCGTACTCAATCACGGCGCACTGCATGCCAAGACACAGACCGAAAAATGGCACTTTGTTTTCCCGTGCATATTGAATGGCGCGAATTTTGCCTTCGATGCCGCGATCGCCAAAACCACCAGGCACCAAAATGCCGTCCACATCGCCCAGATATTTAGCCAGATCGCCGTTACAGCTTTCCACGTGTTCTGCATTTACCCATTTAATCTGAATTGCAGCCCCATGTGGAATACCAGCGTGGCGCAACGCTTCTGTCACACTCATATAAGCATCCGGCAGCGCCACATATTTCCCAACAACAGCAATGGTTACGGATTTTGTCGGATGAAGGATTTTTTCTACCATTGCCTTCCATTCCGTCATATCTTCTTCGCCAGCCTGAATGTTAAGTTTTTCAAGAACGATCCGGTCGAGTCCTTCTTCCTGCAGTACCAATGGCACCTGATAGATAGATTGTACGGTGCGGTTCTGAATCACGGCTTCCAGATCAATATCACAGAACAACGCCATTTTTTCCCGCATGTCGGTTGAAATTTCGTGCTCGGTCCGACATACAATGATGTCCGGCTGAATTCCGATGCTGCGGAGTTCCTTGACGCTGTGCTGAGTAGGTTTCGTCTTCAATTCGCCAGCAGCGGCGATGTAAGGAATCAAGGTTACATGAATATACAAAGTGTCGTCTTTGCCGACTTCCTTGCGTACTTGGCGAATCGCTTCGAGAAATGGTAAGCTCTCGATGTCGCCTACGGTTCCGCCAATTTCCGTGATAACCACGTCGGCGTTATCTTCGCGCCCCACGTAATAGATTCGCTCTTTAATTTCGTTGGTAATATGTGGAATAACCTGCACGGTGCTGCCGAGATAGTCGCCCCGACGCTCCTTGCTGATGACCGACCAGTAAATTTTGCCGGCCGTTACATTGGAGCTCTTGGATAAATTGATATCGACAAATCGTTCGTAATGTCCGAGATCGAGGTCGGTTTCACCGCCGTCGTCGGTGACAAAAACTTCCCCATGCTGATACGGACTCATAGTCCCCGGATCAAAGTTAATATAAGGATCAAATTTTTGGATGGTAACTTTCATACCCCGGCTTTTCAGCAAACGTCCCAGCGAAGCCGCCGTAATTCCTTTTCCCAGCGAAGATACCACCCCGCCGGTGACGAAGATATATTTGGGCATAGAAGTCCCTCCCTCTTGTTCTGTATTACTCATTCTGGGCCGGCTCATCATTGTCGTTTTGGAAGGTAGTTTCGACTTCATCGGGTTGCTGGATCCCCTGCAGCTTGGTTCGCCGAATCTCAACCGTTTCATCCAGCACGGCAGCAGAAGCATCTTCTGTCTTACTACCGGCGGTGCGCGGAAGCGGCACCCACTCTGTCAGTCCCCAGAATCCTTTTCCTTTAAACGTAAAACGACTGTCCATATTAACCTGGGTGTGCAATTCCGCCATAGCCTGTTTCATCAGATAGGATGGAACCTTTCTGGCGATCAGGACTTCCGTCAACAAGTCACGAAAATACAGGTCGGTCTTGCGGTCTTTCAGAATGCGATAAGCTGCATCAACTCCGGATATTGTGTTGTCTGTTTCTTCCATTACTAACCCTCCAGCTATAATTGTTCTATTTTTGGCAGTTTATCCCCTGCCTGATATTGAGATTAGTTTTTCTTTTGTAAAAGCTACATTTTTTCCGGAGCATCCACGCCCAAAATCCCAAGGCTGTGTTTAAGTACCCGCTGCGCCGCAGTAACAAGCGCAAGGCGCGCTGCTGTCAGCTCCGGCTCGACGCCAAGTACGCGGCATCCGTTGTAAAAGGAGTGAAACAACCCTGCCAATTCATGTGCGTAACGAGCAATCCGATGCGGAGCTCTGTCGCGGGCTGCAGCAGAAATTTCTTGCGGGTAGTCGCCGAGCTTGCGAATAAGGTCAAGTTCAAACTCCGTGGACAGCCGGGACAATTCCGCTTTGGCGCTGTTGTCAAAAGAAATTCCCGCTTCTGTCATCTGGCGGAGAATGCTGGCGATACGGGCATGAGCATACTGCACGTAGTACACGGGATTGTCGTTCGAATGAGACTTGGCCAAGTCAAGGTCAAAGTCGAGCTGGCTGTCGAGGGAACGCATGATAAAAAAGTATCGTGCTGCGTCCCGACCGACTTCTTCGATAAGCTCGGTCAATGTAACGCCCTGACCGGTCCGTTTGGACATCTTGACCAATTCCCCGCCCTGGTACAGGGACACCATTTGCAGAATCAGCACTTCCAGGCGGTCCGGGTCATAGCCAAGCGCCGCCATGGCGGCTTTCATGCGGGGTATGTAACCGTGGTGGTCTGCGCCCCATATATTGATGACGGTTTCAAACCCACGGTGGAATTTGTTATCGTGGTAGGCGATGTCGGAGGCAAAATAGGTCGGAACGCCGTTGTCACGGATAATGACCCGGTCTTTGTCATCGCCAAAATCTGTACTGCGCAGCCAGAATGCCCCGTCTTTGTCATAGGCATGGCCTTTCTCCCGTAGTTCGGCGCAAGCCGCAGCTACCGCATCATTTTCAAACAAGGATCGTTCACTGAACCAGACATCAAAGGTAACTCCAAAAGAGGCTAAGTCTTCCTTCAGTGCCGCTAACTTTTCCTCTAGCGCGACCTGTTTGAAGACTTCGCGGCGCGCTTCAGATCCCATCAGCAGGTAACGGCTGCCGGCATTATCGATGATTCGCTGTGCCGTGTCGATGATGTCGCGACCATGGTAGCCATCTTCCGGAAACTCGGGGCTCTGCCCCAAAAGTTCAAGATAACGAGCTTCCACTGAAAGCGCAAGATTGTCGATCTGGTTGCCTGCATCGTTGATGTAAAATTCTTTTTGTACATCATAGCCAGCGGCCGCCATCAGATTGGCGAGCGCGCTGCCAAACGCTGCGCCGCGGCCGTGACCCACATGCAGCGGGCCGGTGGGGTTGGCGCTGACAAATTCAATCTGTATTTTTTGTTTCCCGCCGATCTCAGTATTGCCGTATGTTTCTCCCTGATCGAGGATTTCCTGCAATAGGCCGTACAACCAGTCAGGTTTCAGAAAAAAATTGATGAAGCCGGGTCCGGCAATTTCGGCTCGGTCCAACCAGGGAAACTGCAAATGGGCCACAATCGCTTCGGCAATTTTTCGAGGATTAGCCTTAAGCGTTCGAGCAGCCTGCATCGCAAAATTAGTAGCATAATCACCGAAGCTCTTTTCCGGCGGTACTTCCAGAAATACTTCCGGCAAGGCACCCTGCGGCAAACTTCCTTCCGCCACTGCTTCAGCCGCCGCGCGCGCGATGGCTCCGGCCAGTTGTTCCTTAACGTTCAATCGTTGTTCCTCCTGTGTATCCTTAAAGGCATTTACGCAAATACGTGTCTATTATAGCAGCAGTTGCGACTGTTGCCAAATACGAATTTAACAGTTCACAATGCCTTCGTCATCGCCTCAGCAACAGTCTTGAGCACGGTCATTCGCGCATATTCTTTGGAGTTGGCAGCCACTACCGTCCATGGAGCCTTGTGGGTCGATGTTCGAAAAAGCATTTCATCGACAGCAACTTTATAGGCATCCCATTTTTCTCGGTTGCGCCAATCTTCGGCAGTAATTTTCCAGCTTTTTTCCGGAGTATGTTCACGTTCCTCAAAGCGTCGCAGTTGTTCATCCTTATCAATGTGTAGCCAGAATTTAACAATGACGGCGCCAAAATTCGTTAGTTGCTCTTCAAATTCATTGATCTCACGGTAGGCGCGCCGCCATTCATTCTCTTTGCAAAAACCTTCCACGCGCTCTACCAGAACCCGACCATACCACGTCCGGTCAAAAATGGTAACGCGTCCTGCCGCCGGCACAGCCTGCCAAAACCGCCAGAGATAGTGATGAGCCCTTTCCGTATCATTGGGAGCCGAAATCGGCGTCACTTCATAGCCTCGAGGATCAAAATTTTCCACCAGTCGTTTAATAGCGCCACCCTTGCCCGCGGCATCCCATCCTTCAAAGAGAATCAGGACCGGAATTTTTTTCTTGTAGGTTTCATAATGCAACGCATGGAGTTTGGTTCCCCATCGATCAATTTCCTTCTCATATTGGTCTGGTTTCCAATCTTTCGATATAGTGACTTTGTCGAGAACAGATGTAGGAATTTCTGTCGGTGCGCCTACAAAGTCCGGCACGGGTAACATCGCTTGCGCTTCTTTTCCCCCTCGCTCCTTTTGCTGAATGCGTTGCAAGAGCGTATCGATGACCGTCCTGCAAATCTTTTCAGCGGCAAACCGCCGGTCCATGGCTGCGATCGGCGTCCACGGGCTGCAGTCGCGATCCGTACGGCTCAGGGTTTCCTCAATGATTGTAAGATATTCTTCATATTTACGATGTCGGCGCATTTCCACATCGCCCACCCGCCAACGGGTTGCGGGATCTTTTTCAAGTTCATCTATACGCTTTTTCTGTTCTTTTTTCGTAATATGCAGAAAAATTTTAATCAGAAGGCAACCTGAATCTGACAGCTGCCTCTCGAACGATACAATCTCATCATAAAAAGTTGACACTCGATCATTTTTTGTCACTCCATCGATCCGATCAGATAGTACTGCATCATACCAGCTTTTGTCATAAATCATAATCTGACCTGCGGCCGGCGTAGTATTCCAATACCGCCACAAAAAAGGATGCGCAACCACATCACCGTGGCAGAGGTTATTGGCAAAAACCTTGAATCCCCGGGGATCCAAGCGCAATATCAGTTCATTGATCAACGTACCGCGTCCTGCCGCATCCCACCCTTCAAATACGATAATAGCTGGAATGCCAAGGTCATGTAATCTTCGGTGCAATGCGCCCAGTTGGACTCCTAAGCGATCCATCTGCGTCTTGAACTCGCTTTTGGAAATCTTTTGTCCTAAATCCAGCTGGTCAAGCATGTTGTTTCCCCCTTAATTCCCCTAATCCGAGAAATTCATCCGCTGTTTTCTGTTCATCTATGTATATCTGGTAGGAATTCATGGTAAAATACTTGCAGAATCCCAATATGTTTAATGAGGTGAAGCTATGAAATCAGCCAAAAACAAATCCATGCTCTCATTGCTGCTGGCCGTAATGTTGCTGCTATGCCTGCAATCAGCGGTATTCGCCGCTAAGGCTCCCGCTACTTTGCCCCCCGTCACCCCTGCTGCTCCTGCGCCGCAGTATGTAGTTCCTTTCGAAATTCGCGAGTTCACAGCTGACTCGCTGGGAACGACTCTGGTTCAAAAAATACGCGATTCCTTTGCCGAGGATAAAAGATTTCGTTTATCAGTTTCAGATGCAAATCGGGTAATTATCCGTTTGTACACCCGGGGAATTCCCGGCAAAGAACTTCAAACCGCTTATAGCTTTACAGTAACCTTCAAGCTGGCAAATAATACCGAGGAATTATTTGCGGGAAGTACAATCGGCACATGCAACCTGAAAGAAGTTCCCGCCGATGCAAAAGGCATTGTGAATATGGCGTGGGATCAAGTCAACAACTATCCAAAGTTGTTTGAAGCAGTTACGAAAAAATAGTTCAAATAACAACTACCATGAAGTTTGTCTGCAAACCTCCGGTTACACCGGAGGTTTTTTATACGTCCAACTGCTCTTTGAGCGTCGGGCAGTTGTTCTCAGAAAACTGAATCGTGCAGGCTGCCGCTCGGGTCCCGGTAACAACAGCTTGCGCCAAAGACGCCCCGCGCGCTAAGCTTACCATTGTTCCTGAGAAAAAAGCATCTCCCGCTCCGCAGGTATCTACCACGTTCACTTTCATTGCCGGTTGCACACCGGACTCACCAGATATTGCATCAAAAAAAGCACAACCATTGGCGCCCAAAGTGACCACCACCGACTGCAGTTTTCGCTCGCGGGCAAATGCAGGAAGTTTAGCCATTACACTTTGAGGATCTGTTTCATTAAATTCAGTCCCACACAGTCGGCCTGCTTCAATATGGTTACAGACAAAACAGGCCAGCCCATTCAGCACTTCCGGCGCATTCAGGATTACGTCCAGATTGCCGGGTAATCCGTATACCGGTCGTTGCTTTTCTTTGGCCAATTTTAATACCTGTTTGGTAATCGTCTCGTTCAAATCGAGTTCCAGTGCAATATGCGTTGATTTATCCATGAGGTCAGCACCCCGTTGGTATATCATATCCGCCATTCCCTGCAAATTTGGCATCTGCGAAATAGATCCCGCCAATTCGCCCTGCTCATCCAGGACAACCAACCACATTCCCATGCCGCATTCATCCAATTTCGCCAAAAATGTGGTATCGACGCCGACCGTTTCGAGCTTTCCGGCAACATCCTCACCGATAGCTCCCTTGTCAATACTGGATACCAGACTGACGGAAAGCCCCATTCGAGCAATATTTTCTGCGACATTGCGCCCGACTCCGCCATGCACAAAGCGCACCGAACCTAAATTTCTGCCGAGTGGCACATATTTCGCGGCGGCAAAGCCTTTACAGTCCACAAAAACAGTTCCCACTACTCCAACGTGAGTTAACAAAACTCATCCTCCATTTCCGCACCAGACTTCTCATAAGCAATAAAAGGGAGACGGGCCTGCCCTCCGGGAGAAGAACATGCCCGTCTTGTCATTCTGTTTATACTTTTGGAATATTTCTGCCTGAGAAGATCTCATTCATTTCTTTTTTCAACCTCTGCTTTATTTTTTTCTTTTCAGCAGTGATTAGCTCCTTCTTGGCGGTGCCAAACAAATAATTGTCGAGATCAAATTCCTTCAGCAGCATCTTCGTGTGGAAAATATTATCCTGGTAAACATTCACATCTACCATCTGATACAAATCCCGTGTTTCCCGGGAAATATAATTTTGGATCGAATTAATCTTGTGGTCAATAAACAGTTTTTTGCCATTAATATCGCGCGTGAATCCGCGCACCCGATAGTCAATGACTACCATATCCGAACTAAAACTGTTGATCAAATAATTCAAGGCAGTTAACGGTGAAATTCGGCCGCAAGTCGACACATCAATATCCGCGCGGAAAGTGCTGATGCCTTGATCCGGATGACTCTCCGGATAGGTGTGGACAGTGATGTGACTTTTGTCGAGATGCGCCACTATCGCATCGGTCTTCTTCTTTTTCACTTTTTTCTTCGGCTCATCTTCATCGATAATTTCCGGCGTCTCTGCCGCCAAAGCCTCTGATGCTTCCTTGTCCTCTGCAATCAGCATTGTTACGCTCGAACCCTGTGGTTCATAATCCTGTTGGGCAATATTGAGGATGTTGGCGCCGATGATCTTTGCCACTTCAGTGAGGATCCCGGTCAATCGCTCAGCATTATACTCTTCATCAATATAGTCGATGTACGCCTGCCGGTGTTGGGGCGTTTTGGCGTAACAAATATCGTACATGTTGAAACTCAGTGATTTGGTCAGGTTATTAAAACCATATAACTGAAGTTTCTTGATTCTTTTGACCTTCATGCGCTTCCCCCTTATTCCATCCGGCATTCTTTTCTACACAAATAGTAGCAGATTTTCTTACATGTTTCAAATGTTTATGCAATAAAGTTTTTCAGAGGCAAATATGATTGTCGGAAATTGTTTTTACAGCCCGCTTTCGCGCCAACAAAAATATACACCAAGCAACCCGTGACCCAAGGACACGCTGACACTTTGCGAACCTTCCGCCAACCGATTGCAAATTCCACCAGGATGCTTCATCGTCAATGTTGCTTCCTGCAACGGCCAATGCACACCCTGGCTGTTCACATTGTCACATACTGCAGACAAGGGCATCAACGACACAGCAATCGGACTCTGCGTCAACTCCGCTCGAAACGCTTGGCCGCCTTCAACTAAAAACAGTGCTTCCGCTTCATCAACCAATCCAATCGCATGAACGTCCCACAGCTTTGATTCCTGCAAACTGAACACATTGGAGTAAGCATGATCAAAACGCCGCCCCATACCGCCCGTCAGCAACGCCGATGCGTCGGGATGTCGGCCCCCAAGTTCCTGCAATGTCAGTTGAAGATCCGTCAAATCCTTGTCAATGGAGTGCCGCACTATCGGAACATGGTGAGACTCGGCCCATTGCCACGCTTCGACTGCTCCGCTGTCTGCATCACCGACCAGAATTTCCGGAATCACCGCCGCAGATCGGCACACGTCTATACCACGATCAATCGCCCACACCGGGTAGCGCTGAGCCACCTGCTTCAACCACTTTTCATTCGGTGGTCGCCCTCCGGCAACCAATATCACAGGATCAGACGACTCCGAGGCGAGAAAAAAGCACCCCTGCGGCAACTCTATTTTCATGCAGTCAGCCTCCGTTCAAGCATTTGGAGTCTCTTGCCCATCCAGGTCCTCCAATGCGGCGCCGAGTTGTTCCCAAGTCCGGTAAACTTCTTCCAACGCCGACTTCACCCGTTCGTATTCTTCGCCCAACTTGCAGCTTTGAGCTGGATCTGCATGTGAAGCCGGATCATTGATTCTGCATTCCAACTGCGCCAAAGCAGCTTCCATTTCACTGATTTCTTTTTCCGCCCGATTCATTTGACGCATACAATCCTGTCGACGTTTGAGTGGGGAAGTGTTTTTTCTTTCCGTCCGCTCCATTTTTTTAGCTTTGGGCTGCGCCACCGCGTCAGCTGGCGCAACGCTCTCCGTTGCCAAGGCGCACGCAGCCTTGTATTCGCTATAATTCCCGGGATAGGACAATAGTTTTCCCGCCTCAAACACAAGAACACGATCGGCAATCCTGTCGATTAAATACCGATCATGCGACACCAGCAAAATTGAACCGGGAAAAGCGTCCATTGCTTCTTCAACGGCTTCCCGCGCCGGGATATCCAAGTGGTTGGTCGGCTCATCCATGACCAAAAAATTGGCCCCGGACAAAATAATCTTCAATAAGGCAAGGCGGGCTTTTTCGCCGCCAGACAAATCTCCAACCACCTTGAACACGTCGTCGCCCCGAAACATAAACCGTCCCAATACCTTGCGGGCCCGTTCCTCCGTCAGAGCGCACTGATACACCAACTCATCAATCACCCGCAGCGAATCGTTCAGTTCTTCAAACTCCTGGGCATAGTATCCCATACGAGCACGCGGGCTGTTCTTCACGCGCCCCCGCATCGGCTGCATTTCCCCCAGTAAAAGACGCAGCGCGGTGGTCTTACCTGCGCCATTTGGTCCAAGCAAAGCCACTTTTTCGCCGCCACGCAATAAAAATGAAATATTTTCAAATACGCACGTTTCTCCATACCCTGCAGAAACCTCAATAAACTCAGCCATCCGTTCCGGAACTTCATCACAGTCCGGAAAGAAAAACTGCATCGCTTCTCGAATTTCCGGTCGCTCCAGCCGCTCCAGCCGATTCAGCTGCGACTCCCGTCCTCTGGCCTGTTTTGATTTGATTCCTGCCTTGTACCGGCGGATATACTCCTCCGTCTCGGCGATTTTCTCCTGTTGTTGTTCATAGGCAGCCAGCACTGCTTCGAGACGATCTGTCTTTTGCGCTACATAGCCAGAATAACCTGCAGAATAATCCTCAAGTGAACAGTTCTCCAATTCCAGTGTCCGGCGCGTCACCGCATCCAGAAAATACCGATCATGTGAAATAACCAGAACCGCGCCCGGATAATCCCTCAGGTACCCCTCAAGCCACTCGGTCCGCTCTAGATCAAGGTGATTGGTAGGTTCGTCCAAAATGAGAAAATCGGGCTGCCGAACCAGTTCACGCGCCAAGGCAATCCGAGTTTTTTGACCACCGGAAAACTCTTCCACTTTCCGTGCCAACTCACTATCCGAGAATCCCAGGCCGATGCAAATCTGACGTATCCGGCTGTCCATCGAATAGCCGTCGGCATGTTCAAACCGGGCCATAACCTCAGAATATTCTTTCAGTAATTCGGCCTGAGCCCCGTCACTGTGGTCGGCAATCTTTTGTTCCAGCGTCCGCATGCGTTCTTCCAACGCGAGAACATCCTGATATGCCTGCTTCAGCTCCTCCATTACGGTTCGACCGCCGAAGTCGGCAGCCTGTTCCACATAGCCGATGGCACAGCCCCCATACCAGGTGACCTGTCCCCCATCTGTGCACTCTTCCGCCAACAGGCAACGCAACAAAGTCGTTTTGCCGGCGCCATTCGGCCCCACCAACCCGACTTTCTCACCCCGCCGGATCTCGAATCCGACGCCGGAAAACAACGTCCGTTCTCCGAAATATTTGGCCAGTTCGGAAACTTTTAACAGTATCTCACTCATACTCTTGCCTTCTCAATCCCAATCAAAAATACTCGCTGATAAAATTACGGCAGACTGGAAAAATCTGCTCCAGAAAATTCAGTTCTTCTTCGTGGTAGATGCCGCTAGTTCCTGCCGCTAAAATCTCTCGCACCGGACGTTCACCAAATAGCAGATGACTCAGCGCAGCGATGTCTAGCGACACCCCGGCGTCATCAGCAGTTAATAGTGGGCTCAAAGCGCCTTTCCCCTGCCGGATGCTCCAATGAAAAGTCCCGTGGTTCCATGGCGCTAACGAATCTGTGATCGTCAAATTCGTTTCCACTGACAATTTGATCGGATATTCCATCGCTTCCAGCACAGACTTGATATCCGTAATTCGCCCCATTAAAAATGGCTCAGGCCGGGAACCAGAATACAGAACAGATCCCGGATCACCGGAAGGATCATCCCATTCCAGAACATCCACACCGCATCCCTGTTCAATCAGATACTTCCACGTGGTGTCCACTACCCCTGGGTCACGCCAGGCCATTTCACGCACTCGCAGTAATTTTTCACCGATATGATACAACACATACCCCTCGGGATTGCCTTCGCGGGAAATAACGCCAACCTTTCCTCCATCGCCTCGGTGATCGGCGAGCAATTTATCCCAATCCTTGCTTTCACGCAAAGCATACCCATGCCTCGACTGCACAAAGGCACCATACAATCCCTCTAACGGAGCCCTTGCCATTTCGTCAGGCGTCCATACCATCGCTGGCGAAACATCCTCCGGCAACATCAAGTTTGCCTCGATCATCGGCATACTGTACCTCTGTCTTGAATAACAAAAGTCCCAGCCCAGTTTACGATAAAACTCCGGCCACCTCGGCTGCAATATACTGATGCCGACACCCGTTCGCTTTAACTGTGCCAAGGCGCTCATCATTACCGCTCGGCCGATCCCGGTTCCGCGCAAATTTTCTTCCACACAGACGCCTACAAAATAAACCGCATCCCGCCACGAGCCGCGCAACATCAGTCGATACGGCAATAAATGCGCCTGTGCCAAGACTTGCCCATTTTCCACCCCGACCCATGTTTGATCAGCACGGTAGTGCTTTGAGAAATACCAGCTCGTCCAGGGTTCTTCTTCCCCGAAAGCCTGGCCCCAGAGCCGCCGCACCGCCGTATATTCGTCTTCCCTGCTCAGGCGGAATTCCATCGTTTACTCCTCAGACGCCGTCGGCGCGATATTTTTCGACCATCCGAATCGGACGATACGACATCTTGGCTGCCCGCAGCCCGGGAATGCCCATGTCCTCTTCCCGGTTGACGAAAATCATGTGCGACCAGTCATGTGTCAGATATTCCCGGTTTAACATCTGATATAACCCTACCACTTCCGGGTCCGCTTTTTCAATATGGATGACTGCCGTATCTTCGCTCAGAGCTTCGCCTACAGTAAATGCCCGAATTTTGTCATCGATCTTGATGAGCCCTCCACTTAGCTTCAACTCGGCAAAATGAGTCAGCGCCTGCTCTATTGCAAAGGTCTCCGCCTGTAAAATTGCATCGTCACTGTGCTGCCTCACCAGCCATTCCTTTGCGACAGGAATGCATTCCACCGCGTTGTCCGCATTCATGACTTCATAGGAAAAATCCGGTGTGTTCCTGAGAAACGTGCGAATATGATGCCGTTTGGCGTCAAATTTCCGCCCCTTGAGCTCAATCAGCTCTTTGACACTATAGATATAGTCATCTTCGCAACGGTCATGCTCGATTTTCCAGTCCGGAAAAGCGTCCATTAATAAATCCGCCAACGGTTTTTCCAAGCCACGGATTAATATCGGCTGCCCTTGTTTCCGAAACCAGTCGGCCAACATGCCTGCTGCCTCAACGGCGTCTTCGCTTTCACACGCACAGGGATGCAGCGCATACAAAGGCCCATCGTTCCGTACAACAACACAGATAGCTTTTCCCGCCTGTGTCCAGACAATGTCCAATGGTTTTCGCCAGATATACAGATTGGTAAAGCTGCTTTCCGACCCCTGATGCTGACAACAGCGATACGCTTTATCAAAAATTGGCCTATCCTGTAAAGTGATTGGATGAAATTCCATGTTGAATACACTCCCACGTTTGGTTCCCTGCCATTTTTCTCATGGTCGAAAGGTAACCTTTATTTCCACTATTTCCGAGGCGGCGCTAGTGCGAACCGGCGGCCCCCATGTGCCAAAACCTGCGGAAACGATCACATTCATTGCCCCTTTACGCATATATCCCCAATCCGTCTCATAGAGCGACCGCGTCACCCATTGATTGGGGAAAAGTTGGCCTCGATGAGTATGGCCGGACATCATCAGATCCACTCCCGCCGCTGCAGCTTCCTCCATGCTTCGGGGTTGATGATCCATCATCAGCAGAGGTTTCGTTCTATCAACGCCTTCCAGAAATTCGCTTAATGGCTTGCGCGGACTATTCATAAAACGCACCCGGTCCCAGTCGTCACGACCAGCTAACACAAACTGATCTCCCACATTAAAAACGGAATCGCGCAAAACCATGATCCCGCTACTGCGTAACAATTCCACCGCCACATCAGTCTGCCCACCAATGTATTCATGATTTCCGAGTACTGCAAAAACGCCGAACCGAGACTTCAGTCGCCGAAAGGTCGCTGCCATCCCTTGATTAACAAAAGGTCCGACATCCTCGTCAATCACGTCACCCGCCAATAAAACCAGATCAGGGCGCCGGGCATTGATTTCATCAACCAGCTTCTCCAAGCGTCCATTTTTGATGACCTTCCCCAGATGGATATCTGTCACCAGAATGATATGTAGTTCACGCAGATCCCCAGCGGATTTGTCAATCGAAATATCATAGTGTCGCCAGACGGTATTCGTTGCATTCCATACGCCAAAAGCGATGATCACTGTGACCATCGCCACCACAATTCCTCCGGCAACAGCCGGAGCCTGTCGCCATGTCTCCGGAACGAACGACAGTCGTCTGTCTGCAAAGCGAATCAAATCGATGAAGGCGCAAAACAACACCAAGTAGTACAGAATCGCCAGCCAAGTTCCACCGACGAGCGACAACGCATTGGTTATAAAGTTTGGAAGATAGTTTCCCAAAATTCTCTCAAAGATATACGAAAACGATATCAGAAAGAACAATAGAGAATAAAAACGGCCGCCAGGGAAGGCAGGCAACGCATGGAACGCCTGCCACCCCCGGAGACCTACATAGTAGTTGCCCATTGAATATACGATAAGAATGATCCCAAAAAAAGCAATAAATTGTACGTTCATGAATATTATTGTATCACAGGAACGCCGCTAGCGGCTACTTTGTCCCGGTCGCGCCCTCTGCTCCCACAACATTGGCCTGTGCCGCAGCCAGCCGTGCAACCGGCACCCTGAATGGCGAACAGCTGACAAAATCAAGTCCAATCTGATGACAGAACTCGACGGAATTCGGTTCGCCTCCGTGCTCGCCACAAATCCCAATCAACAGATTGGGTTTTGCCGTCCGTCCCGCTTCCACGGTCATCCGCATCAACTGGCCGACGCCACGGCGATCTAAGATGATAAACGGATCATCTTTGAGAATTCTGCCTTCCAGATATGCATCCATGAACTTTCCTTCGGCATCGTCCCGGCTAAATCCAAACGTTGTCTGTGTCAAGTCGTTGGTACCGAAACTAAAGAAATCGGAGATTTCGGCCAGTTCGCCAGCCAGCAGGGCAGCCCGAGGCATTTCAATCATGGAGCCTACGGAATATTCGAAGTGCACTTTTTCCTTGATCATGATTTCCTTAGCCATTGCGTCAATACGGGTTTTGAAGAAATCCATCTCTTTGAAATCGATTGTCAGTGGAATTTCGACTTCCGGCAAGACATGAACGCCTTCTTTTGTTAATTTCACACAGGCATTGAATATCGCCCGAACCTGCATGTCATAAACATCGGGATGAGTGATGCCGAGGCGGCAGCCCCGGTGCCCAAGCATCGGGTTGAATTCGTGCAGTTCGCGGATTTTTGACAAAAGAACTTCCTGCTCTGCCAATCGCTCCGGGTCTTTGCCAGTAATGCGAAGCTCGACAGTCTCTACCAGCACCGATTCATAGTTGGGTAAAAATTCATGCAGGGGAGGATCCAGCAAGCGAACGGTAACCGGTAGTCCGTGCATGGCTTTCAGAATCCCATAGAAGTCGGATTCCTGCATCTTCTGGAGATGGGACAAAGGCTCTACCCTTTCTTCCTGGCTATCGGCCAAAATCATTCGTTGCACGTACGGCAACCGATCTGCTCCCATGAACATATGCTCTGTTCGGGTCAAACCGATCCCCTGTGCACCAAAGGAACGGGCAAGTTTGGCGTCTTCCGGCGTATCGGCATTAGCGCGCACTTTCATGCGAGACAAGCTGTCGGCCCACTTTAGAACTTGGTCATATTCCTTCGAGAACATTGCATCCACAACCGGTACAGCGCCCAGGATTACCCGGCCGGTGCTGCCGTCGAGCGACAAAATGTCGCCGGCTTTGATGACGTGACCTGCAACGGTAGCGGTCTGAGTTTCATAATCGATGCGTAGCGCATCACAGCCACAGACGCAGGGTTTGCCCATACCGCGCGCAACCACTGCAGCGTGGCTAGTCATGCCGCCGCGGCTGGTCAGGATGCCCTGAGCCGCCACCATGCCGTGAATATCCTCCGGTGTGGTTTCCATACGAACCAGCAGCGTTTTAATTCCTTCAGTCGCTTTTTTCGCCGCCGTATTGGCATCGAACACCACAGCGCCAGAGGCAGCGCCCGGTGAAGCCGGCAGGCCTTTGGCAATGACATCCAATTTCGCCTTCGGATCAATCTGACGATGCATCAATTGCTCAATGTGGGCAGGTTCTACTTTCATAATGGCTTCCGCCGGAGTCAGGATGTTTTCCTGCACCAGATCATACGCAACCTGTACAGCGGCGCGACCGGTACGTTTCCCGTTACGGGTCTGCAGCATATAGAGACGGCCACGCTCGATCGTAAACTCAATATCCTGCATATCCTTATAGTGGTGTTCCAACGTGTCGGCAGCTTGCACAAATTGCTTGTACATTTCCGGCATCTGGTCCTTGAGTTCGGAAATGGGACGCGGTGTGCGGATACCGGCCACCACATCTTCGCCCTGAGCATTGGTAAGAAATTCACCGTACAGCAATTTTTCGCCGGTAGACGGATTCCGTGTAAATGCAACGCCAGTGCCGCAATCATCGCCCATGTTACCAAATACCATCGACTGAATATTGACTGCAGTCCCAAGATCATGGGAAATGCGATTCAGATTACGATACACAATCGCCCGCTCGTTGTTCCACGAACGGAAAACGGCTTCCACCGACATGAACAACTGTTCCATTGGATCTTGTGGAAATGGACGCCCTGATTGGTCCGTCACCAGTTTTTTATAGTCGGAGACCAATGCCGCAAGCGACTCTGCCGTCAATTCCTGATCAAACTTTACACCCTGCATTTCCTTGCGTTTCGTCAGTAACTCTTCAAAAGCATGTTTGTGAATTTCCAGCACCACATCGCCAAACATCTGAATAAAGCGACGGTAAGCATCAAAGGCAAATCGTCGGTTTGCCGTGGCGGCTGCCATTCCTTCCACAGTGACATCATTCAGGCCGAGGTTCAGAATAGTATCCATCATTCCAGGCATCGAAAAAATTGCGCCGGAGCGAACAGAGATCAACAAAGGATTTGTAGCATCGCCAAATTTTTTTCCGGCCTTCTGTTCAGTTACTTTCAAGCAGGCTTTGATTTGGTCGGCTAATCCTTCCGGAAAATGATTCCCAACTTTATAATATTGTCGACACACTTCCGTCGTGATAGTCATGCCCGGAGGTACCGGCAATCCGATTCGGGTCATTTCCGCCAGACCTGCTCCCTTGCCGCCGAGCAGCGAACGCATGTTGGCGCGTCCCTCTTCAAACAGATATACCATTTTCCCCTGGTTTTCCGCTTTGTCCATGCATTATTTCCCCCCATAAGTTTTGGTTGCGAAACTGCTGACATATTCGACCAGCCAGACAAGCCTCGGGATATTGTCGCGTTTTTTTAAACTTGTCTGTTTTTTCGCTATAGCATTCGATATTCGACTCAAAAACAAGAAACCCTGCTTGCGCCAAAAAATATTCCATTCATTTCGCCACTGAATTCGTTTTCAATCCGAGTAGCATGTCCCGAATGACAGGATCCCAGAATGGCCGTTCTCCATCGAACCCTGCCAAAATTCCTACTGTCAGTTTGTTATCAACACTCATTGCGTAGGCGCGGGAAAAAAACGCAAACGGCAATCCTTCTACTGTGATCATGACACGTCCACCCGTTGTCCAGAGTTTTCCCTCCTCCAACGGCACTGTCTGCAGCGGCATCATTTCAATAAGTTTAAAACTAACCTTGTTTTTCTCGTCCGTATACTGAGCTTTATGGATATTCTCATCTACCCATTTTTTCAAATCTGCCAATTGCTCCGTTTGTTCAGGCGTCAATTCTTTGGCAAATATATCAACTGCGGGAGGCAGTGGCTCGCCGTCACGGGCCGCCATAAACCACGCCATATGAATGGCTTCTCCGTCATCCACAGTCAAGTGGTACAATGCAAACTCTGATTTTTGAAACCGTTTCGTTAGAGAATCCGTATCTGTAGGAAGAACATCCGTCAAAATTTTAGGCGTCCCGGACGGAACCTCCGGTAATGCCTTATTGTCGTTCTTCGTCTTGGCAACTTTAGGGTTTGACAGCTTTTGCTTTTCCTGCTCAATAAAACTGCGGAAATCTTTCACTTCCACGGCTGAAAATCCAATCGGTGTTTTCATCGTGCCTATAAAGGGAATGTTCCATTCTGATACCTGCCACTCAAAAGCAGCATAAGCCTGGGACAGATTCGTCAAAACCATGAACACTGTAATCAGCAGGATCGTTGACACCTTTTTCATCTCAGCACGCTCCTTTATTATTTGCCAAAATGGTGCTTTACGGATGCCAGATAGTAGCCGAAGAAAGTACGTCAATGAAGTGATGACCACTCCGCAGAGAGACATCCAATCCGCCAACCACAACCTTCATTACTTCCACACGAGGCAGCGTCCCATCGGCCCTTGGATGCAAAGAATCGCCATAGCTGCCAAGGCTATGGATGGCATAATATTTGCCGTCTTCCTGTCCCAGATAGAGCATCACATGATTGCGCAGATGTAGCGTTGCACCCGGTTCAGCCCGATTCAGCATCGCATAGCGGGTTGTAGTATCCGAAATTCCCTGCAATGCAACGTGCCGGCCCGGAATTTTCTCCTGCTGATCCGCGTTGCGGGGTGAACGAATCCCAAACACATTGTAAATATCCATGATGAAGGAAGAACAGTCCCGCCCATCATGCAATCCACCCCAGCCATAATTTTCACCTAGCATTTTAAACGCCTGACGCAAAATATGCGCCTGGGTATAGGCGAGATATCCGACCGACACGTCCGCCTTGCCATGAATCCATGCTCTGCGCCAGATAACAGCCCCACCATTGCCCCGTTGGGGGATCTCAATCGCATAGCCTTCTTTTTCCATACCCAAAAACGGCAAGCGCGTTCCCATTCCAGCCCGCCAATCTGGCACCGGGTTCCCCATTACAGTATCGCGGGGAGCTACTTTGGTTCCAGTAATTATCAAAAATGAAGCCGTCTCCCGTTTCGCCTGCCAAGCCTGTCTGGATGACGCCAGCGCTACATCCGCTGCGCGCAACCAGCCCCGGTAATTGTACATCTGAACATAAACCCAGGCAGCATCCCCGCTGTGGTGCAACACAGCAACCGGTTCGGCAATATTGACCGCCGTTTCCTGGAACAGGTCGAAATCATCAGATTCATCATCTTCACTAGACGCGGTAAATGTTGGAAAGGTCCGCAGATCGGTCCGCCGGACCGTGAATCCCCAAGTAACAGGGTTCATCTCGCGCAAGAGTTGCAAATTCATGTTCTGTTCCAATTTGTCATAAAAAGCTCCGGAAATTGGCTCGCCCTTAGAATAGCGTTCCTCGGTACGCGGCATCTTGTCAGCTGCCAGCCATCGTTGCAGCGTATTTTTGTCGATCGAGTCGGGAAAGCGA
>DATMYT010000569.1:0-4203 GCA_035560855.1 Negativicutes bacterium
GGCTTCTTGTTCATTATCAGCGGTAAGAGATAAATCCCCTCATTTTCCGATTTTCGAAGAATTCAAAGGAGCTTCATACCTCAAGAGGTACGACTTGTTATGTCAGAAACTGATCAAGGAGCAACTTTACACATCTGCATCTATTATCTCTTCACCGAAAGATGCTGTTGATTCTGGCAATTATACTGAGCTATCAGACATGACTGGTCTAAAGACATTTGTCACGTCACTCGCTGGCCACATCGCAGCTGAAGCTGCTAGATTGGAATAATTTAGTCACTTGCAACGTGTGGATAGGCTCACTCAAGCTCGCTGGATCACCGGCACTGATGACTTTTGAGGTGAAGCAGCTGTACTTTGGGGGACGAGGAACTGAGGATTTACAATAAAGATACTATAATGGGACACCAATACTTTAGCGTATTGGCCAGAACAAATAACAAAACTCAATCACTAATATTATGTTAAGGCTGATAAAGCCAACCTCTATTAAGAGCACAACTTTTCAGTTCTTTGGATATCCTTTTTCTTATTTTGCTTTCCGATTGCGACGAATAATCTATCAATACATGCGCATCAAAGGTTTCAGGATCCGGTAATGGCGTTACATTTTGGATTGCACATTCTTCATATGATACTGCAACAACACCATCAGATTCATTCCCTAATTCGCCAGTATAATGTATCCATGAATCTTGAGACGAAACAATATCCCCATCATATGCAGAAAGCATCTTCTCATCTTTTGGGGTAGGGATAAAAACCTGTGAAGTTATTTGACCGTCTTGGATCCAGGACGGATGAACTTGTCGATACAATAAAGTATCATTATTCACGCCTCACCCCCATCCATTTTCCTAATTTCACCAACAACCCACTCCCATCCAGCATTGACTCCAAGATCAATCATTTCGTATGATTCTTCTTTAGTAACCAGATTCAAACTATACCACTCTGCTTTATGAGACGCCAAATCTATCTCAAGGCTTGATTCGACATTATTTATTGACCATTCCGCTTGTATTCCCCCCTCAGCCGTAGGATATACGTAAGGCAACCTAATATCATATGGATAGTATGTATTAAAGCAGCTTGACAGCCAATCAAGTCCATCTTTACGAGGAGCTATCCCTACCCCATTTAGCCATCCATCATTTAACGATCTAAGCTCATCCAATCGCTCCGGCACATCGAGAGGATCAAGAAAACTGATATGTTCAACAGACTCTAGACTTGTGATCTTATTTTGACGATTATACTTTGCGACACCCCATATTATAACCTTAGTCCCGATTCGATATTCTTTGAAGGCATCAACAATGGTGTCAAGATGCTGATTCGGAATCGGACCAGGTATTTTCGCACCATTAGCCTGCTGAATAGTAAAATTCATTTCTGACTGATCAGCCTGTGGAATAGAACCCCGGAGCGTAACATCTTCTGTCAATTCAACAACGCTGGATGAAGCTAGTAATAAACGACGCCGTGTATCTCTATTTAATCGTCCACTCCTACTATTTGATGGCGAACTAAACTCAATATATTCATCATCCTTTAAGCTTCTACCTATTCGATCAAAATATCCAAGACTCTTTTCTGGCAAAAAAGCGTTCGGTGACTGATTATTATCAGCCGCATCAATTGCCATTATTATTGCATCGCGAGCTTTCTCTAAATATGTCGTGCTTTGTGAAGATATCTGAGGAAACATCATTGACGATAACGCCAATCCAATAACAGGTATAGCGCTACCTTCATCAATACGTGTAAGCTTCAACTCAAAACCATCAGCAAATCCTCGAGGCGTTCTCTTCCGAGTTGGATGATCCTGTAAGTATTGCCACTTTGATACTTCAATAACCATCTCCTCAAGAACGGCAAGATCCTTAAGAAACTCAAGAGGAATCTCTTTTCCTGAAAAACGGTTACCGTTAAGTCTTGGTCTTATAAAATCTGATGCTGTCATTGCGTCATCCCTATTTTGATAACAAAACGGTTGTTGCCACCAGATTTAAGCGCGCACCACCATTAAGATTGAACGACGATTATAACAGAAAGCCCGTTGTTTCTAATAGCGTGTGGCGTGGTTTGACACCAAAATACATGAAAAATCTGACACGTAAAAGAATAGTTATAAAGTCTTGATAGATCTTCAAGTATCCACATAGAGCCGTATCACTCCTCATAACCAGTTGCGCCTACCTTTAAACCGTCCAGATAGTCCGCCCAGGCCTGTATCATCCGTCGACGCTCGTCAAGGTGCTTCGAGCGATTGTATGCCGCACCCAGTCTGTCGGGATCACGCTACCCCAA
This sequence comes from Negativicutes bacterium, assembly GCA_035560855.1. Lineage (GTDB taxonomy): Bacteria > Bacillota > Negativicutes > UBA1444 > UBA1444 > UBA1444. Next base: position 2,314 of record DATMYT010000569.1, read on the forward strand.
CTTGAGTTTCGATCACATCAGGACTGAAGCTTAAAACTAAGCCTATACTGTTTAGCCTTTCTCCGGAGATTTGATCGGCACCGTCAGGTTAACCCTCCCAACGTACCGGTCGCGCTCATCTTCCAAAAGCCTGGCATACACCTCGGTCTGCGTGATAGAGCTGTGCCCCAAGTAATCGCTGACCACCTTGAGAGGCACCCCGTTTGACAACGCCAAGGTTGCAAAGGTGTGCCGGCCAGAGTGGAAGGTGATCTTTTTCGGAATCCCGGCCCGAGCGCGCCAACGATGGATCGTGTAGTTCACTGTCTGGATGCAAGGCGTATCAGGCAAGGCCTTATCCCCTGGCTTCTTTCGATCACCAAGAACCTGCCGGACTTGGGTTCCAATTGGAAGGATATGATCCTTTCCGGTCTTGACCATCTCGTACCTCAGTTCACAATTCCCATCTGGTAGGTCATGGACGTTCGACCACTTGAGGGCTCGAATGTCACTATGCCTCATGCCGGTCAAGCAGCTAAACAGAAATGCCTTCCTGGTAACCTGGCTACGAACCGGTGTCGAGAAGAGAGTATCGAGTTCGTGTTGCCGGAGAAACTCCTTGGTGGCATTTCCTCTGGCAATGGAGCTCACCCGGTCATGGAGCCCGATTTTGATGAAGTTGGCCAGGTGTGCATCCCGAATCGCTGTGCGAAACAATCCGAAATATTTTGCCTGTGATGACTGCGCCAGTTTGCCGTTCGTAAAGTAGGCCCTAAAGGCTTGGCAGTCTTGAACGGTGAGAGATGAGAGTTGAATAGATCCGATACCGGCCTTGTCGAGATGATCAGCAGTTTCTTTCCAGTTCGCCTGAGTTTTCTTTGCCTTTTTGTCCTTGCCGATGTCACGACAATACTCTGCGATGGTCAAAGAAGACTTAGAGTGAATGATGCCACCGTTCTGGGAGAGTTGCAACTTGCGTTCTGATGCTTTCAAGTCAGCAATAGCTCGCTGCTTAGTGTTCTCTTCCCTCTGGACCGCCGTTTTTGGTTTCGCGAGAACATAGATCCCCAGAAACTCTTTTTTGGGCTTCTGCCCCCTGACATAGATCTGCAGATACAACGATAATCGACCGTCAGAAATCGGCTTTTCTCGAACTTCTACGCTCATGGGAAAAAAAATGCCCTACATACCGGACCAGGAATGCAGGGTAATTCTGTGATTGATACCGGCCCGTATCTCCGTTATCAATATAGAGGTTTCTTTTTCGGGGGAAAAATAGGGGAAAAAAAATGTCGTTTTACTTGCCTTTTTAAGCTGATTTTATCTGTAAGAATTTTATCTTGTTCCCTGTAACGTCTTTATTTTATTGACGTTTCAGGACTAAGCGAGATAAGTACTAATGGCAAAAGCTCTTAACACGCGAGAGGTCGTAGGTTCGAATCCTACATTGTCCACCCATTCAAACAGATGCGTTTTCAGACAATCCCCCTTATTTGCTCATTGTCTGGTGAACGAATAATGAACAAGCGTTGTAATTGGTATAGTTCAAATATAGGAAAACAAGTCTCCTGATCCTCAGGATTCACTTGTCGGATCCCGCACAATTTATCTCAATCACAAAGCCACGGTAAGATCCCGGATCCGGCCATGGTACGAAGTATTCAATATTGACAAGCCTATGACGGAAAAGAACGCAAAGCTCATCATCCAGCATCTCGAGGCAGAAAAGTACCTTGATGCTATCCAGTGTTTGCAGGATGAGGTTCTGGACATCGAAGTCAAATCCAAGATTGCCGGCTCGAACAAACGGAAAATCAAGACTATTTCGAACCTCATCAATATAATCAGCGAAGCGGCCGCTTTCGGCAGTGAGTGGGAGGAAGGCCGCCGTGCACAAAAGGCAGCCATCGT
>DATMYT010000570.1:0-10269 GCA_035560855.1 Negativicutes bacterium
CCATGATCGAAAAAAGGCAGAAAATCCCGCGGGATTTTCTGCCTTTTTTCGATCATGGAAGCATGCCTGAGCATATTGATGTTATGAAAGTGGAGGAATGACAAGTGAAAAAAAGCGTTGACTGGCTAAAAGAAAACTACACGGCACTGCTGTTGCCTGTCGTATTGCTGCTGATTTGGGAAGTGGCCGGGCGAGCGGGCTGGATAAGGGCCACCTTGTTGCCGACACCTTCCGTGATTGCCCAGACCTTGCTGGAAGTGGTGAAAAGCGGTGAATTATTTGTCAATCTCGGAATCAGCATCGTGCGAGTGGCGCAAGGCTTTGTTATTGGCGCAGGACTAGGCATCTTGGTTGGAGTGCAGGTCGGGTTGGTTAAAAAGGTGCGAACATCAACCAGCCTGTTGTTCGGCGTATTGCGACCGATACCGGTGATTGCCTGGATACCGGTACTCATACTATGGATGGGGATTGATGAAGGATCGAAAATTACCGTTATTGCCATCGGTAGTTTTTGGACAATGCTGGTCAGTGTAATTCAGGGAATCCGCAATGTGGACAAGAAATATCTCGAGGTTGCGACTATTCTGGAAAAGAATCAGTTTACGCTCCTGACCAAAGTAATCCTGCCGGCAACTTTGCCTGCTATCTTTACGGGTGTCCGGGTTGGCATTGATGTTGCCTGGCGTAGCGTTGTGGCGGCGGAGTTGATTGCAGCGGCATCCGGTATTGGATATATGATCATGTACGCCCGCGAGTTGTCGCAAATTGATGTTGTGCTGGTCGGCGTTTTTTCAATCGGCATAACGGGTGTTCTGATCGAGCAGTTGTTGAAATTGCTGGAAAAAAGATTGTTGCGTTGGAACGTGAACATCCGTGAATCATAGGAGGATATAAGTAAATGAGTGATCTGACGGTAACACCGCAAACCTTGAAAATCGATAAGCTCAACAAGGAATTCGTGATCAATAACCAGACTGTTGGCGTGCTCAGGGACATTAACCTAGTGATAAAGCCGGGTGAGTTTGTCAGCATCATTGGCCCCAGCGGCTGCGGCAAAAGCACACTTTTGCGATTGGTGGTCGGGCTGGACAATCAATTTTCCGGTGAGATCACCTTGGGGCAGCAACAAATTCATGGTCCGGGTGTGAACAGGGGAATGGTTTTTCAGGAGGCGAGGCTCTATCCATGGCTGACAGTAAAAGCAAATGTGGCTTTTGGTCTTGGCAAGGGCCATACCGAGGCGGAAATAAAGGATATTGTGCAGGAACATTTGGAACTGGTTGGATTGACTCATTTCGCCGAAGCCTTTCCCTATCAGTTGTCCGGTGGAATGCAACAGAGGGTCAGTATTGCCCGCGCTTTGGTGAATCGACCGCAGGTGCTGCTGTTGGATGAACCTTTTGGCGCGCTGGATGCGATCACACGCATTCAGATGCAACAGGAAATCATCCGCATCTGGGGAACAGAAAAGACGACCATTTTATTGGTTACGCATGATATTGACGAAGCAATTTTCCTAGGTGACCGGGTAGTAGTAATGTCACAACGACCAGCCACAACTAAGGCAATTGTTACGGTTGACTTGCCCCGGCCGCGTGATCGAAACAGTTTTGATTTTGTAAAATTGCGCAAGGAAATTTACTCGGAATTTTTTTCCGATGTGGAAGTTCCTTTTGCTTACAGCATTTGAGGTGGCAACCACATAATAGTAGAAAGAATGGGAGGAGAAAGAATGAAGTTTAAAACCACTAAAGTCCTTCTCGCGGCACTAATTATTATAGGGCTGATAGCGAGTGGATGCGGACAGACTGATAAGGCTGTGAATGTTGAAAAAAAGACGGTTGAACAGCCAAAGGAAATCCATATTGCCTACCAGACCTCCAGCACGATCATTTTGCTGGCCAAAGCGAAAGGCTTTTATGAAGAAGAATTTGCCAAAGACGGTATTGCCGTGAAGTATGACCTCTATCTGGCGGGACCGCCGATGATTGAGGCATTTGCCGGTGGGCGCGCCGACTTCGCCAGTACCGGTGATATGCCACCAGTCTCTGCCCGATCGGCAGGGGTGGATATCAAGATTATCAGTCGGGCCGGGTACACTCCGACCGGGAATGCTTTGTTGGTAAAGAACGATTCCTCGTATAAGACTGTTTCTGATTTGAAAGGCAAAAAAATTGCAGTTCAAATTGGTTCAAGTGCTCACCATTTTTTGATTCTATTGCTGAAGGGAAATAGTCTAAGCCCAAGTGACGTAAGCATCGTTAATCTGCCTGCCACTGACCAGCAAAATGCTCTAAATAGCGGCAACGTGGATGCAGTAGCAACTTGGGAGCCTTGGTCTTCCCAGCTGGAAAATGCTAAAGCAGGTAAGATCCTGGCGGATTCTTCCAACGGGGTCAAGCGATATGTTCAGGTATTTTTGGCTCGCAATGACTTCGCCCAGAAATATCCGGATATCACCAGCCGGGTTCTAAAAGCCAATGAGAAGGCACTGGAGTTTCTCAAAAAGAACCCTGATACAGCCCTGGAATTAATCGCCAAAGAAAGCAAACTGCCGCCAGCCTCATTGACTCGTATTGTCAAAGCTACTGACTGGAATTCCCGGATCGTGGCTGAAGATATTGCAGCTTTCCAGCAAGTCAAAGATTTTTTGAAGGAAACAAAAGTTTTAAAGAAAGACTTTGATATTAAGGAATTATTTGATGACCGGTACTGGAAAAAACTTGCGCTCAGTGAGCAGTAATAGGGTTGCCATGGTAAAAAACAAAAAAAACATGATATTTGGATCACTAAAATCAGTGTTGGAATTTTGGGCGACAAATGATGGTGAACGGAAGTATCTGTCATTGCCGGAAAATAACCTTGATTTGACTTATGGGCTTTTTTATCAGCAAGCGGAAAAGTTTGCGCTACATTTAAAAAAGCAGGGACTCGAGGGCGGTCAACGAGTGGCGGTGAGTCTGGAAAATGGGTTGAACTGGCTGATCGTTTTTTGGGGCGTACTGCTTGCAGACGGCGTCATTGTTCCGCTTAATCCCAATTTTACACCTGCAGAAACGTCTGTTATCTTAAATCAAGCCGGGGTTCAGTATGTGATTGCCGACAACGAAGGGGTCAAGGCATTGCCTCCCGAATTGTCGGTTGCTACCGATCGGTTTTATCGGACGACAGCAGTGGCTTCGGGGAAAGTGCTTGTATTGGCGCTGTCCTTCCTGCCCTGCGCAGCTTCCGATACAACAGGCGAAAATCCATCGGACCGGGAGGCTGTACTGCTTTTCACATCGGGAACAACCGGCGTACCCAAGGGCGTTGTCCTGACTCACGGTAATTTGCTTGCGGAGGCAAATTTTATTCTGCAGGGACATCAACTAACCCATGAAGATATTGTATTGTGCGTTCTGCCTTTTTTCCATGTCAATGGCCTGGTCATTACTCTTATTACCCCAGTCCTGTCCGGTGGACGAGCTATTGTACCGCGAAAATTCAGCGCTACGCATTTTTGGGAATGGGTCCGCCAATATAGAGTGACATGGTTCAGCGCGGTGCCAACGATTTTATCAATCCTGTTGTCGCAGCAAAAGAGCTCGGACGAGCGGGTCTCCAGCCTCCGCTTTGCCCGGTCCGCTTCGGCTTCTTTACCTGTGGCTATTCTGGAAAGCTTTGAAGAACGTTTTGGAGTACCGGTGATTGAAGCCTATGGCCTATCAGAAGCTGGTAGTCAGGTGGCAACGAATCCTTTGCCGCCCAAGGTCCGCAAGGCAGGCTCGGTAGGGTTGCCTGCCGGCAATGAAATTCGTGTCGTAAATGACGGAGATAAGGTCGTACCTAATGGCGAAGTGGGCGAAGTTGTTGTTAAAGGGCCAAATGTAACCCGTGGATATCTGCACAATTCAGAGGTGAATCGGGAAAGTTTCAAAGAAGGTTGGTTCCACACTGGCGATCTCGGATACTTCGATCATGAGGGCTATTTATATCTCACCGGCCGTCGTAAGGAATTGATCAACAGAGCTGGCGAAAAAATTGCACCACGGGAAGTGGATGAGGTCATATACCGGTTGCCAGAAGTGGAAATCGCGGCGGCGGTAGGGGTACCGGACAAATTGTTCGGCGAAGAAATTGTCGCTTTTGTCCAGCTACGGCCGGGTACAGGACTAGGAGAAGAAGCAATAATAGAATATTGCCGAACTGTGTTGGCTGAATACAAAGTGCCCAAACGAATCTTTTCCCTGAATGAATTTCCCAAGGGCCCAAACGGCAAAGTCCAGCGTCGCAAGCTTGTGGAACTTTATCATGAACTGACGGGAAGCAGGCCCGAGTGATTTACTAACTACTTGTTTTGGAAAGGAGCTGTTGCCGCACATGGCAAATGAGGCGGAAAATAATCGAAGATTTAAGGTAGAACTTGATGAACAAGCCTGCAAAGCTTGCAAATATTGTTTGGCAGCATGCCCGCGTGGAGTTTTTGTCCAAGCTGACTATTTCAACGAAAAAGGTTACAGACCCGTGAGGGTTAAAGCACCGGATGACTGTATCGGCTGTAAGCGGTGTTTCTTTTTATGCCCTGACTTTGCCATTGATGTAGAAGCTGCGACAGGGGAGGATGCTAATGAAAAGACTGTTTGACACCGGTAACGCAGCCATAACCGAAGGGGCTATCCTGGCAGGGTGCAAAGTGTTTGCCGGCTATCCAATAACGCCAGCCACCGAAATCGCCGAAAATATGTCCCGGCGTTTGCCGCATGAAAACGGATTTTATGTACAGGCCGAGGATGAGCTGGCGGCGCTTCACATCTGTATTGGCGCCTCATTGGGGGGGCTGAAGGCTATGACGGCTACGTCGGGGCCGGGTTATATACTCTATGCGGACCCCTACGGGTGGGCTCTTGGGAGCGAAATTCCCGTGGTGGTACTCAACGCCCAGCGGGTAGGGCCGGTTAGCGGGATTACCGGCGCGCCGGGGCAGGGAGAATTCTATCTTAGCCGTTATCCTACCCACGGCGGAAATTTCGAAAGTATCGTCCTGGCTCCCAATAGTGTACAGGAAGCATTTTCACTGACCGTCGAGGCGTTTTATCTGGCCGAGCGCTTTCGCATGCCCATCACCATACTGGCTGATCAGATTGTGACGGATGGTTGGGAATCCCTGCTGGTTCCTGAAACGGAAGACGAAATCAAGCAGATGGGTTTGCGGATAGCGACCCGGAAAATCAATCAGGGCCCGGAATTTTATCCGGCCACTGATGAAATTGATGTTCCACCGGTCGTGCTGGGGCATAACACTGGGGCTGCCTGTTCCGACTGGACTCCCACAAGCGATGGGTATGACACCGAAGAAGTGATTTGGCAGCATAAACATGCTTATCGGCTGATTTATAAGGTCCGCAATCATCAGGACATTTTGCCGCATTACGAGGAAATCGCTCTCGACGATAACCCGGATGTCATACTGGTCGCTTACGGCAGCCCGTCACGGGTGGTGAAAAGTGCAGTAAGGGCAGCGCGGGAACAGGGTCTGAAAGTGGGAGCCATTCGGCTAATAACATTGTGGCCTTTTCCGGACAAAGCATTTGAGCGTTCGGTCAAGTATCTTTCGGTCGAACTCAATTTCGACGGGCAATTGGTGAGGGAAGTACAACGGGCCATGCCAAAGGGCAGTGAAGTGCATTTTTTAGGGCGCTGTGGTGAGTTGCCGAAAGTGACCGAACTGGTCGAAGCAGCCCGCACACTCATCAACAATCAGCCGCTGGAGAGCATCCAGTGGCAGCGGGAGGCATGGTAATGGATTACTTGGCGAGAAAATATCTGCGGGGTAGAAAAATTCCCAGTTCGGCCTGCAGTGGATGTGGCCTGGGTCAGGTCCACAAAAAAGTGCTTATGGCAATAGATCAAATTGGCCTTACAACCGGTGACGTGGTGTGGGGAACAGGCATCGGCTGCTCGGGGCGGCAGACGTTCAACACCTGGAACGGTGATAATTTTGCCGGGACCCACGGCCGAGTGTACGCCATCGCCACAGGGTTGCGACTGGCTTTGCCGCCGTCGAAAAAAATCATTTTGACAGTTGGAGACGGCGATGCTTTCGGCATCGGGTTGCTTCATTTGCTGCACGCCGCCCGCCGAAATGTTGATATGACGGTAATCGTTGCTGATAATTTCGGCTTTCAGTCCACTGGCGGTCAGTATGGCTTGACGACTCCCGACGGATCGGTGACGGACAGCAGTCCGTATGGAATGCGGGACCCCAATTGGGTGCAGGATGGTCGGGACATCCTGGATATTGTTAAAGGCGCCGGAGCCGGTTTCCTGGCCCGTCATACCAGCATCGAAGGACAGAATGCGGTGGAAAGCATCAAGCAAGCTATTCGGTTCAAAGGCTTTTCCCTGGTGCATATCATCTATCCCTGCGTGACCAATTATTTCAGCAAAGCTCTGGGCACGCGCGATCCGGAGGTTGCCTGTCGTTGGCTGACTGAGCGGACAAACCCAAAAACGGAGATAGAAGGCTTGACGATAAAAACAGGCATTTACCCCGTGACTGACGGGAATCGGCTTGAGTTTAGCGAACAGATGCAACAAATAACACAAGCAGTGCAAAGGGAGAAAAGCAATGGAGCGAACTGAAATATTGATTAGCGGGTTCGGCGGACAGGGAGTGGTGCGACTGGGTCAAATTTTCAGTATAGCGGCGGTGGCGGAAGGCCTTTTTACGACCATGCTTGTGAGTCATGGTACCGAAACAAGGGGAGGCTATGTCCGTAGTCAGGTGGTGATTGACAGTTCGCCTATTGATAGTCCGGTTGTAGAAGACCCTGATTATTTTTGCGCCATGTCCAAATCGGCCTACAGTAAATTTGGTAGTTTGGTGAGGAAGGGAACCATTCTTTACGACCCCGGCTATATTGTTCCCGATCTTTCCTTGCTCGCTTCCCAGATATCCATTTCAGCCCGTGATATCGCCATAGAACAACTGGGACAGGATATTTTTGCCAACATCGTCTATTTGGGCGTGTTGGGACAGTACTTCAAAGCCTACATCAGCAGGGAAAAGCTACTGGAAGCCTTGACTGCAAAAGTTCCCCGCGCGATGGGCGCGAAAAATGTCAGGGCCTTTGAGTTGGGCTACTCTCTGGCGTTGTCTTCTATGGAAGATTCATTTTGAATGGGGAGGAGATTGAAGTGGCCGAGAAAACAAGAATAGCAATTCCTTACGCCAGGGGGCATCAAACAACGGACTTTCCAACGGAAAACCTGGTTGGCGCGGCTGTTCCATCGGGGCAAATTCTTTCTGTTGATGACGAAATAGCAGAGATCAAAAGGGCGTTGAGCCATCCCATCAATTCTCCTTCATTAGGGAAGCTGGCCAAGCCGGGTAACAAAGTAGCGATTGTCGTCAGCGACTTTACCCGCCCAACGCCTTCCGGGTTGATCCTGGGGCCCGTTATAGAAGAGTTGCAGGGAGCTGGAGTGCATTCCGAAGGCATTACGATCGTAATTGCCTGCGGTTTGCATGTTCCCACGTCACCCAGCCAGATAGAGGCAATACTTGGGACGGAAAACATAAAAAAATATAAGGTTGTTAATCATCGGGCCGATGACGAGAGCTCGCTTACTTATGTGGGTAGAACAAGCAGCGGCATTCCCGTTAAAGTTAATAAAATTGTTGCGGAAGCTGATCTGACTGTATCGATCGGCGCCATTGATCCCCATCATTGGGCGGGTTTCAGCGGTGGCGCCAAAAATTTGCTGCCCGGAGTATCCAGCCGTGAAACGGTGAACGCCCATCACCTGCTGCTTTTGGATCCGGATACTGCGGTGGGGAAACTGGACGGAAATAAATTTAGAGCGCAGTTGGAAGAAGCAGCCAGGATTGCAAATTTTAATTTCATTATCAATGTTGTTTTATCAGCGGATAAAAAGATTGCTTTTGCGGTGGCGGGTGACGTTGTGGCAGCCCATCGAAAGGGTGCCGCTTATATCGCTGAAAAGCTGCGAGTCAAACTTGATGGACAAGTGGATATGGTAATTGCCTCACCGGGAGGGTTTCCTCGGGATAGCGATTTGTGGCAGACCGACGGCAAGTGCCTCAGCCGGATCGCGCCTGTGGTGAAGGATGGCGGGACGGTTATTGTTGTTTCCCAATGTGGGCAGGGATTTGGTGATGAGGAATTTGCCCGGTTGCTTACGACGCGAAGCGGTGCGGAACTGGGCGAGGCTCTTCGCAAAGGCCCGTTTTCGACCGCGTTGGCCAAAGCGTATAATTTGGCCAAACTCGCCGACCGAACAACTTTTTATTTGGTGACGGAAGGAATCCCGGCGGGAGCGCTGGCACGAATTCCTGTGAACATCGTTGCCTCGCTCGAAGAAGCGGTTCGAGAGGCGTTAATACGAACGCCGCAGGCGAAGACACTGATAGTGCCGGATGCTGCCGGAGTTCTGCTCGTAAAATGATTTGATGTTCGACAGGCATATCAACACAATTAAAAAAAGTCGTGTGGGCGACTTACAAGGCTATTGGTACATGATATAGTTACTCCATAAATCCAGTAGCTGAGCAGAAACACTGCAGGCCAAGTATTCCGAAAGGAATAGCTTGGCCTTTTTTTTGCAGTAAGGAGTTGAATGCGCAAGAAATTAACGACGCTCTAATGCAAAAAAAATAAAGAGATAGGAGTGGATTATATATGAGAATTCAGGAAATCATCACGCCGGAATATGCACATGAAATCAGCAATACCAAAGTAATTGGGATTGACATTGGTTCTCGTTCAGCGAAAGGGGTCTTGGTAGCCGATGGTCATATTTACACTGCATTGACAGCGACCGGACTCTATATGCAGGAAACAGCGGAAAAAATCTTCACCAACTTGCTTAAACAGGCAGGCTTGAAACGCACTGACATTCAATACATCGTCGGGACAGGGTATGGCCGCATTGCACTGGAATTTGAAGAAATCCCCAACCAGATCGTAACAGAAATCTCTTGTCATGGAATGGGCGCCCATTTTCTGAATGCCGAGGTTCGGACGGTTATCGATATTGGGGGACAAGATTCCAAAGCGATCAAAATCGATCCCACGAGCGGCCGGGTAGCCGAATTCGTCATGAACGACAAATGCGCCGCAGGAACGGGACGCTTTCTAGAGAAGATCGCTAATCTACTGGACCTTGAAGTTACCGAGATCGGAGATGAAGCGCTGAAAGCAAAGAAACCTTCCTTGATTAGCAGCCAATGCGTTGTTTTCGCCGAGTCCGAAGTTATTTCCATGCGTGCCAAAGGCGAAGGGCGAGCCGACATTGCTGCGGGAATACATCTTTCGGTAGCGAGGCGCGTCCGCAATTTGCTGAATCGGATTGGCATCGAACCGGGAATTTTGTTTTCCGGTGGCGTTTCCAACAATATCGGTATGCGTTTAGCTATGGAGGAACTGCTTGAAGCCAAACTGGTTTCAGTCAAGCTTGATACTGTGTTCGCCGGAGCTCTTGGCGCCGCAGTGTACGCCCAACGCTATGCGCACGCAGGAGTGGGTAAAAATGTGCGGGAAATTGGTGAATTTAAACTTGACCTGACGGATTTTCACAATCGGATTGCCAAGCAACAGGAAAGTATCATACAAGGAGTAAATCCCAACAAAAAAGTAGGTTATCTCTGCGCCTATACGCCGCCAGAATTATTCAATGCCGCCGGAGTAGATCATTTCCGATTGTATAAAGCAGGAAATACCAACGAAGTCGCCAGTGGTGAGCTGATCACACAAAGCGTATTCTGCGACTTTACCAAAGGTTGCCTGGGTGCCTTCCAGGAAGGAAATCCTCTCGTCAGCGCACTGGATAAAGTCTATACCTTCTATACCTGCGACTCCATGAAAAAAGTTGCGGAAGCCATTAACGAATACTTTGTGCCCACAGGAATCTTTTCCTTGCCGCGTGTTCGTGATAGGGAAGCTTCGCGCGACTACTTCCGGTCAGAAATCATTAACCTGAAAAAAGACTTGGAAAAGTTAACCGGCCAGGTGATACCGGAAGAAAAAGTGCGGGAACAGATTGTGCTATACAACAAAATAAGAGAACTTATTCGGAATATATCGGCCCTGCGCAAACGACCGAACCCGCCCCTGACCGGACAAGATTTCCTGGAATTGGTTAAAGGTTTCTATTACTTGCCGCCGGAAGAACAGTTGAGCGTATTCCAGGGGATTTACGACACGTTGTCAGCTGTGCCTCAGGCTCCTGGAAAAACGCTTCGATTGATGATGGCAGGTGGTATTGTTG
>DATMYT010000571.1:0-2690 GCA_035560855.1 Negativicutes bacterium
ATCCCAGTTCGATTGGAATTCGCTATTGTTGATCGGAACGTTATCGGTATGTCCGGAAACCACAATCTTTTGAGGTAAGGGTTCCAACATCTTGGAAATATCGCGCGCCATTGTCCTCGATTCTGGAAGCAAATTGGCGCTGCCGGAAGGAAACAGTGCAGTCTCACGAATTCGAATTAATAGCCCTTCCTCCAACAATTCGGTTTCCAATGATGTATTTAAGCGTTCCGACGATATGTAGTGATCCAAATTGTTTTTTGTCTGGGTGAGTTGATCGGTTTCAGCAGAATAACCACCCTTTCCAGCTTGCGGCATTTCAGTAGCACCACCAAAGCCACCAGGCCCGCCGCCGCCAATCATCGAGCCACCACCGCCGTTAAACGCCCCGTTCATTGAGCTTTTCACTTCTGCAAACTTTTGTTGATCCACTTTGGCTGTCGCAAATAATACCAGAAATAGTGCAAGCAGCAACGTCAGTATATCCGCGTAGGGAACCAACCACGATTCATCTGAATGTTCTTCTTCATGGGGCTTTCTTCCGTTTCTACTCATAAATCCTCCCTAATGGTTGTCACGACAACTAAATGCCTAAAAAAATTACGCTAGATTTCGGTGCGTTTTCTTTAGCAACCGATTAAACTCTGCGATCTCTGCCGGCTCAAAGTCCCTTAGCGCTTGTGCTTTTACCGCTTCAACTATTGGAATCAGTCTTGCTTGCAACGCACTGCCTTTTTCCGTTAAACAAACAGAATAGGATCGCTTATCCTTTAAGCTCTCTTGCATCGAAATAAGACCCTTTTGGTTTAGTTTAGCCAGTATCCTCACGGTAGTCGGTTTATCTTTGGCAATCGCTTCCGCCAAAACTGTTGGCGAAACCCCTCGGTTTTCAGATAAGCGCAAAATCACAGCAGTTTGCTCAGGCGTTACTTCAACCCCTCGCAAAGCCATATGAACACGATTCTTCATGACTCCCGCAGCTTGGCTCAACGCAAATCCGAAAGACTCACTATAATTGTAGCTCATAATCCTCCATCCGCTTAGTTGTCACAACAACTATATTATACAAAATTCGATCTCGGGAATCAATAGCACACCATTTTTTCGATCTTTCCCGCTTATATGACAAACAGCTTCCTTCATTACAAAATGAAAGAAGCTGTTTGTCGGTCGCTGGAAGAGCGTCGGTATTAGTGAGAAGAATACGTAGGATAATCCGTGTATCCTTCTTCACCCGGAGAATAGAATGTATCTTTGTCCAGTTCTGCGGATACTGGCCAACTGTGGGCAAAACGTTCGACAAGATCTGGATTGTTGATAAAAGGCCTGCCAAAAGCAACAAGGTTCGCAAATCCGCTTTGCAAATCGCCTTCAGCGCGTTCAGCCGTATATCCGCCACTGAGTACAAGCGTATTCGTTAGCCTCTCGCGTATTGCCGTTTTGATTATCTGAGGTACCTCGGGCGTGCCCATACTACTGTGATCTACCAGATGAATATAAACGATTCCCAGGCTGTTCAGTTTTTCAGCAAGGTATTTGTAAGTATCGTCTACTTCGGGATAGTAATGCATATCGCTTGCGACACCATAAGGAGACAGGCGGATACCGACTTTATCCTTGCCGATTGCCTTTATTGCCCCTTCTGCTACCTCGATCACGAATCGGCAACGATTTTCAATAGTGCCTCCGTACCGATCTTCTCTAGTGTTACTGTACGGCGACAAAAACTGTTCCAGCAGGTATCCATTCGCGCAGTGCAGTTCAACGCCGTCAAATTTGGCCTTCATGGCATGGACCGACGCATCAATATATTCCTGCCTGGTATCATTAATTTCTTGCAGTGTCATTGCCCTGGGAACAGAGAAATCTTGCAAACCTTGCGAATCTGTAAATATCTGTCCGGCGGGTTTTACAGCCGACGGCGCCAAAACCACAGCACCCGCCGGCAGATTGGCTTGATGGCTTATCCGCCCCGTATGCATCAGCTGAACAAACACTCTGCCGCCCCTGGAATGAATGGCCCCTGTGACTTGGGTCCACCCCTTCACTTGCGCCTGGTTAAAAATCCCGGGAATGCGACAATAGCCGAGACCGTTCGGCGAAGGAGACGTCCCTTCTGTAATGATCAGTCCGGCCGTTGCCCGCTGACCATAATAATCCGCCATTAGTTGGTTCGGAATGTTGTCAATCGCACGAGATCGAGTCATTGGCGCCATGACGATCCTGTTTTTCAGTTCGATGTTCCCCAATTTATACGGATTCCACAACATAGCACTCTTCAATGTAACCCACTCCTTCTCTACTCCACGTTTTTTCTTTCGTGCACCGCTTGCGCTTGATTAAAGTTTTTGCCTGTGGTCATCGGTGTACTCAGCCATCAGACTTTCCCACATTACTTATGCTTGAGGAATCATCCTCGTTATCCTCTAAAATATTTGTCTTTATTTTCTCAAGTTCTGCGTGGCTGATATCGCCGCGGACATAACGTTCCTTCAAAATCTCCAGTTCCGTAGGCTCTGTCGTCTGAGCATCGATGTTCGAAGGATTCCGCAACAGCATACGGGCCAGTGAAAAACCACCAATAATAACAACCCCCAGAAAAAGCAGCATAAATATCCCGCCGCCGAACCACTCTTCCAGCATTTCATATCCATATTCCATTATTGCTACCTCCTTTTTAGGAGTATCGACCG
>DATMYT010000572.1:0-3275 GCA_035560855.1 Negativicutes bacterium
CATCAAGCATATGCCGGAATATGCAACCAATCTATCTTCCGTTTCCCCGACTAATAGAATTATTACATCTTTATTTTCACATGATCGCATTGTGATGTTGTTGAAGTACGCCATCGCATATGTGGAGAAGACCGACGATGAGGGTATTACAACTCTTGAAAAGCACTTGATGCGCTATCCTCAGCTTTTTGCAACAAAGGCGATTGAACGGAAGCTGAATTCCGGCATTGAAAACGGTATCATTTGGCACACGCAAGGCAGCGGAAAAACTGCATTGGCATACTACAGTGTCCGCTATTTGAAGGACTATTACCAGCGTCAAGGCATCATAGCAAAATTCTATTTTGTTGTGGACAGGCTTGACTTGCTCACACAGGCAGCTGACGAATTCCGTGCCCGTGGCTTATTTGTGGAAGAAGTGAACTCCAAAGAGGAGTTTGTTGCCAACATTCGCGCAACAGGCACCACGAACAATACCGGCCTTGATACGATTACGGTGCTGAACATTCAGAAGTTTTCCGAGGAATCTGTAGCAAGGGCGGCAGATTACAATGTCAATATTAAACGGATATACTTCCTTGATGAGGCACACCGCAGCTATAAGCCAACAGGGTCGTTTCTGTCTAATCTCATGTCCTCCGACCGCAACGCTGTGATGATTGCACTGACGGGTACACCGTTGATTGGTGATGGATATAATACAAAAGACGTCTTTGGTGCGTACATCCACAAATATTACTACAACCGATCCATTGCGGACGGCTATACTCTGAGACTTATCCGCGAGGGTATTGCTACGACATACAGGAAAAAGCTGCAGACGGCGCTAGATGAAATCGAAACGGTCAAGGGTTCTATTCCCAAGAAAGAGTTATACGCCCATCCGAAATATGTAACAGCCCTTGTGGAATACATTACCGCAGACTTTGCCAAGAGCCGAATCGTAATGAACGATGACACTATCGGCGGTATGATTGTGTGTGATTCCTCTGAACAGGCACGAGCCGTTTTTTCGGAGATGAAGCATTCTGCATTTTCCTCCGCACTCATTCTTCATGATGAGGATGATACGGCAACACGCAGACAAAAGCGAAATGCCTTTAAAAAAGGACAGATTGATTTTCTTGTCGTCTACAATATGCTTTTAACAGGCTTTGATGCGCCACGCTTGAAAAAGCTGTACCTTGGACGCATTATAAAAGACCATTCTTTGCTACAGGCGTTGACCCGTGTCAACCGTCCGTATCAGAAATTCCGCTATGGATATGTGGTGGATTTTGCCGACATCCGTGCTGAATTCGATAAAACCAACAAGGCTTATTTTGATGAATTGCAGGCGGAATTGGGTGACGAATTCAAGCAGTACGATAATATTTTCAAAACGCCGGAAGAAATTCAGAACGATTTGCAACTCATTGCAGATAAGCTGTTCCTGTTCGATACATCCAATGCCGAGGTGTTTTCACAGCAAATATCTGCGCTTGATGACAAGGCGGCGCTAATCGAACTCCGCAATGCATTGGAACTTTACAAGGAACTGTTTAATATAGCCAAGCTGTTCGGTTATAATGAACTGTCCAATAAATTCGAATTAAGCAATATCAAGGCCCTTTATGATGAGGTCAACAATCGCATCAATCTAATCAACCTTAAGCAGAACTTCCAAAGCGCAGAGGATATGAGCGCTATTTTGAATCTGGCGTTGGATGAGATTGTTTTCCAATTCAAAAAGATTTCAGAAAGCGAAATGATTATTGCGGACAAATTCCAAGACAGCCTAGAACGCACACGCAGGGAAATGCAGCGCAATCTCGACACCAAAGACCCGGAGTACGTCACTTTGTTGGAGGAACTCCAGCGGCTGTTGAACAAAAAACACATAGAGGAGCTTACTGCCGAGGAAATGGAGGCGAACATTATTGAACTTGATCGTATCCGTAAAGCAGCAGAACAGCGTAACCTTGTCGATCAGATGCTTATGGCAAAATACGAAAACGACCCTAAGTTCATGCGGACGCATAAACGGCTGAAAGAAACACCTCCGCCACTTGCTTCCGACCCGGTGCTGCATAAGGTGTTACTGTCACTCAAGCATCAGATTGACGGACGGGTACTTGCCAATGCACGGCTCCTAAATAATGAGCCGTATTTCTTGCAAGATATGTTTCCGCTGATAAAACAAGAACTAAATGCGGGAGGCATACCGTTTACGGCTTCACAGGTCAAGTATGTTGGCGCCTGCATTTCAAACGAATATTTCAGTGAAAGGAATTGGGCCAGTTGATGCAAATTTCGGATATTACATTACAAACAAAATCTATGATTGATGACCTTAAGGCCATCTGTACAAACTATGGTCTTGGCAATGCCAGCAGCGAGTACAAAATCATCACGGAGGTTTTTCTCTATAAATTCCTTAACGATAAGTTCATTTATGAAGCAAGACAGGTAGTTCCAAAGTTTCAACAAATGGCAGCAGCCGAAGTAGAAGCCGCTATGTCTGCGATGCCGGAGGACGACTACGAACTGATGCTGTTGGATTTCGGTGCGGCGACGGCAAGGCTCAAAAGGGAGCATTACATCTCGTATCTTTTCAACCGTAAAAACCAAGATGGTTTCCATGCACTGTTTGATGATATGCTCATCGACATTGCAAATTACAACATAAATATCTTTTCAGTGCAGACAGGCGGTCAATCAAAAATTCGGCTTTTTGATTCCCTTTCGCAATTTGTCATTGAACAAGAGAAGAAAGACAGCTTCTGCCGTGCCATAATCGACAAACTGGCAAACTGCAGCTTTGACTGCGTGTTTGACCAGAAGTACGATTTTTTTGCTGCGATTTTTGAGTATCTCATCAAGGATTACAATAAGGATTTCGGCAAGTATGGCGAGTACTACACCCCCCATACTATCGCTAGTATAATCGCGAAAGTCATGGTAACTGTAGGTGTTCAAAATGTGACGGTCTATGACCCAGCGGCGGGTTCCGGAACACTAGTGCTGGCGCTTGCCCATGAAATCGGCGAAAGCAACTGCACCATTTTTACGCAGGATATATCGCAGAAATCCAATGAGTTTCTGCGATTGAACTTGATTCTGAACAATCTCGTTCACTCTCTGCCAAATGTTGTGCATGATGATACGCTGCTCAATCCTCGCCACCTCAATTACAAAAAGGATAAGTTAGCAACTTTTGATTATATCGTTTCGAACCCGCCGTTCAATATGGATTTTAGTGATAGCCGGAATACGCTTTCCGGAGAAAAGTATGC
>DATMYT010000573.1:0-3548 GCA_035560855.1 Negativicutes bacterium
TACGGCGATGCCAACCGTCAGTGGACGCAATTCCTGCGAAGGAATTGTGACGAGCGGCCAGATGAAATCGTTCCAAACCGAAATGAAGATATTCATCGACATCAGCGCGATCATAGGCCGCAAAAGCGGCAGCGTGAGGTGCCAATAAATCCTTAACTCTCCCGCGCCATCGAGCCGCATCGACTCAAACAGATCGTTTGGCTGCATGCTGATAAATGTTCGCATGACGAATACCCAATATGGCATACTGACACCCGCACCAAACAGGATAACAGGCAGATAGGTATCTAGGATACCGAGCTTCATCGCAAGCGTAAAGGACGGAATCAGATTCGCAACCCCGGGCAGCATCATTTTAATAAATATGATCCCATATAACAGCTTGCGCAGCGGGAATTTTAACTTTGCGAACGCATAGCCCGCGAGTGTCGCGAGCAGCACTGAAAGCACCGTTGTACAAACCGCCATGATGATGGTGTTAAGCAAATACGGCGAGGTCGCGCGAAATGCGGTAACGTAGTTTTCCCAGTGATACGGTCCTGTAAACGAGAAAAAATCGAAAACGATCTGTTTTTTATCCTTTAACGCAATGCTCAACATCATGACAAACGGAACAAACATTGCCACTACGACAAACATCATAAACAGATGCTTGGAAATCTCTCCAGCGCGAATCTTCGATAAATAGATCCTTCCGCGATTTATTGCGGGCTTCGACATTCTGCTCATTGATCGTCACTCCTAACAAGCTTTAATGTAAGCAGCGTCAGTACCAGACTGACCGCAAACAGCACAAGCCCGACTGCGGCAGCATACCCGTATTGCTTGGCGGTAAACGCTTTGTTGTACATATAGAGCCCCGGCACCAGCGTCTCAAATCCCGGCCCGCCCTTGGTCATGACCATTTGCATCGTATAGCCTGTCACACCACCGACCAATGCTCCAATGAGGTTCAGCTTAAACTGTCCCTTGATCAATGGAAGCTCCATATAGAAAAAACGCTTCAACGAGGTAGCCCCATCGATTGACGCGGCCTCCCAAACTGCATTATCCACGCTTTGTAGACCACCGAGATAGATTAAAACGGAGTTGGTGGAGACCCAAGGAAACCCGACGAAAAGGATGCACCACTTAGCCAGTTTCGGATCTCCCAGCCATGTTTGCAGATAGTCAACAAGTCCCAGACTGGTAAGCAATTGATTGAAAAATCCGTACTGCGGGTTATACATAAACTGCCAGATGAGGATGATGACCATAAACGGAATCACCATAGGGATGCACAAAAGTACGCGATAGATGTATTGCAACCTCTTGTTTCGCATGCGGAAAAGAACGACGCTTGAAATGATCGCAGGCGCCATTAGCACAATTCCGGCAAAGAAGAAGAACAGCATGTTTTGCACCGATGTCCAAAACACATCGTCCTGAAAAATCTGAATGAAATTGCGCAGCCCGACATATGTTGCGGTTCGAAAACCGTCCCAACGGAAGAAAGACATGACCACGCCGTCCAGCATAGGGTACCAGTCGAACAACAGGTTGAACCCCAGTGCGGGCAGGATAAACGCGTAGCCAATCAGCATAATCCGCGTGCTGTATTTCTTTTTTTGTTGCCTGCCTTGCATTGCCTTCACTCCTCTACTCGTGGTGTAACTTGATCATAAACCATGGTGGTATGCGATAGAAAGGGGCCGGCTCAAAATTTGCGTTTCTGAGCCGGCCGACTCTTTTTAATAGAACTCTTTATTAGAGATCGCCGCAGTATTGCTGGTACATTTCAAGCTTCAACTTGAGCAGCGCCAGTGCGTTCTCCTGAGATTGGATGACAACATCCGCAGCACCATCGGCCTTCGATTTCTCCAGTGCAGCTTCCGCGTCCGCAATGCCCTGCGGCAGAGTGACCAACTTGTCGAGGCAATCGTTGATTGCCTTCAACTTCGAGTTATCCAACGAGCGTTGAATGAAGGTGGTCATGTCGATCTTGCCCGTGAGGTATTCTTCCGTATTGCCACCCCAGATGCCAGAGTCACCATAATCAATAAACGACGCATTCACAGGAGCTTCTTTGGTGCATAGGGTTGTGTCATAGCTAAACAATGCCATCGCGTCCGGCTGTGTTACACCGTCCACCGGGGAAAGCGAGGAAGCGATGTCAACGTATTCCTGCTGTACCGGTGCGCTGCTGAGGAACTGCAGGAAGTCGACTACGACCGCGAGCTTTGCTTCGTCCTGCGCGACCGCGCCGTTGACGCAGTATCCTGCTTCTTGCTGGCCTTGTGCTTTTACAAAGCCTTCCGATGCGTAAGCGCTAGATTCTTTGGTAATCATCGGAACGTTCATCACGCCCCACTCAAAGTCCTGCACGATGTCCGAATATTCGGTAAATGCCCAGAAGCCTTCCTGGAACATGCCAGCTTTTTGCATCAGGAAAAGGTTCTTTGCATCCTGATACGCGGCTCCAGTCCAACCGTCCTGCCAGTACTGCGAATATTCGTAAAGCAATTTGCAGATATCCTGCAAAACCGGATCATCTGCGCTCAGCATGCCGTTGGCAAAAATAATGGCATCCTTGTCCTGTCTGAGCTCCAGTTTATCTGAGCCGTTGTACTTCGCATCAAAAAATTTGTCATAGTAATGCTCGCCCAACTGTTCGCCGATCCAGCCCATGGACCAGGAGACATGTCTGTCGACATGCTCGCCGGCAACCGGCGCTACGCCGATGGCATCCAGCTTTTTGAGCGCGTCGATGAATTCCGCATAGGTTTCGGGAACTTTCTCAATGCCAGCCTGCTTGAACAGGTTCTTGTTATAGAAGAAAGGTAGGCTCATGGCAAATGCGGACGAGGAATCGTTCGGAACCGACATAATCGCGCCTGCCGCATTTGAGGTCTTCATTTTCAGGAAGCTGTCCTCACCGCCGGTGAAGGTATCAACCCAACGAGATGCGGTGTCATTGTAAGCACTGGTGGCAAACATGTAGGGATCCAACGAGAGCAGAACGCCTTTGTCTGTGAACTGCTCCATCATGTACTGTTGCATGAAGATGATGTCCGTCGCCTTGCCGGAGATGAACTGTGTATCGAGCAGTTCTACATAACCATCTAACGGTTGGGCTTCAAACTTGAATGTGACATTAGGATGCGCTGCGGTATAAGCGTCCATGACGTACTGTATACCGTCGTAGTACTTATCTCCACTGTTCGGGGCATGCCACGACATGATGGAGATCTCCATCGGTTCCGAGGTCAGGGCTGCCTCTGCTACCGCTTCGGTTGCTTCGGTCGTTTCCGTAGTGGCAGGGACGCTGGCAGTTTCAGCAACTGTTCCTTTGCATGCGCCTAGCAGGCTCAAACAAAGCATCATGGCCAAAAGAATACTGATAACCTTTTTCACAAAAATTCCTCCTTATTTTCGCTCTTCTCTTTCGGGGATTCCAGTGCATCTTCTAGGATTTTCGTTTTGATATATCAAATTTCACATGTGAAACAGACGCAGAAATGATGAGATTCTGCTGAAAACTCTCCGGCTCGATTTGAATCTCGTTGCTA
>DATMYT010000574.1:0-2171 GCA_035560855.1 Negativicutes bacterium
GTTTCTTCCTGCTCCACTCGCCCCAAACATCTTCAAAACAACCATCGTCTACTGACAAAGAATGTGGCACATTGGGCAAGATGGCGGCACACGATTTTCCAAAAAAAACAAGGCCCGCTGTCGGTTAAATCCATTGGGTCCCTTTGCCTAAAGCATAGCATACTATTATGAATTTGCTTCGATTAAGATAAAAACAATGGATATTCCAATAATGCCCGCCGATAAAAGCACAATATCAATATATGTATTATACGGAAAGCGGCAAGAATTGGCGAAATTTTAAGAAACAAGGAGGTAACGAGCATGAGCGTTTCATCTGTAAGTAGTACGGACTGGGCGGCTTTGATTAGCCAGTATGCTAGCCAAAGAACGAACAAGACAGATACGACCACTAGTTCCTCTCAGGATTCCTCAAGCAATTTAGCGGGCGTAACGGCTATAAACTCAGACGGTGATACCGTTCAATTGTCTGAAGCTGCATTATCCGCTGCAGAAATGTTCAGCAAAATGGATACCGATGGAGATAGATCTCTAAGTGAGGCTGAATTTGTCGCAGCTCGTCCCGAAGACGTCACCGAGGAAATGGCATCAACCTTGTACAGCAGCCTTGATTCCGACAGTTCTGGAGCAGTAACAGAAACAGAATATGAAACCGTATTGGCTAATAATGCGTCACCACCGCCACCACCGTCAGCTACCAGCACTTCAAACACAACAGAAACCTATGAAGAAATAGATACCAATCAGGATGGTATTGTGAGTGCGACAGAATTGGCAGCCGCAATGGGTAGCACCAGCAGTTCTTCAGACACGAGCGCATCATCAAGTTCGGATGAGTCCGAAACGTTTGATACATTGGATACCAATCAGAATGGTGTTGTGAGTGCGGCAGAATTGGCAAGCGCGCGTCCCGATGATGTTACCGAAGAAATGGCGAGAAATCTTTTTAACAGCCTTGATTCGGATGGATCTGGTGGACTAACACAAGCTGAATACACAGCAATGAGCAACACCAGCGGAACCAACACGTAAAATTCTATATCTCAACTAGTTCAATTGTATGAAAAATATTAGAACAGGTTATTCTTTAATTTCGCACAAATCTCTCGCCAGTTTGCCCAGTTATCGTAATAGGGGGTGTAGGAAACAGATTACCTATATCCCTATTTTTTTGTCAGTAAGGTGGCATAGAAAAGCCGCCTCGATTTCCGAAGCGGCCTGTTTGAAAAAACTGAAGAGTACCTCCTCCTGTTTGGTTTTCGAACTACACCCACCTGCCTGGGGCAGGATTCATTAATTTGTCCACCAAAATCCACGAGCTTAAAAACGATGAAGATGTTCTCGCTTATGCCGCTTCAAATTGGCAAGAGTAGTCAAATGACCGCTTGAACAGCGCCACTCGGACAAAAAGAAAAACGCTGCAGTGACTGTAGCGTCTAGCCTTTAAAGTGGTGGAGGTAGTCGGGATCGACCGGCGACCTCTTGACTGCGAATTAGATTACATGAGTTTTCTCCAACATCAACAATGGCAAAAACACTGTTATTACAAGGGGTTTCACGATTCTTATCAGTCGGAAAACATCAACTATTTTAGCACAATGTTCACTGCATTGTTGTCAAATTGTCGTCAAAATCATAATGGTTTCTTATGACGCGTGTTCAGTAATAGGTTTATATTTACTTCGATTCCCAAGTCCTTGCTTACCCTTTTTTGTAGAGCCACACGTTCAGCATCTGCCAGTGTAGGATGCTTAATTGCATAACGCATGGGAATAACATTCGTCTCTTTTTCCCCATCATGTATGCCTTGTGCCATTGGCTTTAACCACTTTTCGAGCAGTTGAGGTATGACTTTATCGTGTGGTGTAGTATCGAATTTTCCTTCTGACTCATAGTACGCATAGTTTAAATAAACCTGTATGATATCATCGAGTGAATTTACTTCGTCTCGATGGATAATTGAGAACCATGGGACACGTTTCCCCGCAAGTTCTGGAAACACCCTATTCATTTCGACACCAACTTTTATGACTTTCGTTTTGATGAGTAGATAGTTTTTGGTTTTCATATAGCGCCTTCCTTGACCCAGAATCAAAATGGGTGAAAAGCATTATGTGTCGAAGCTCAAAATCATGACAAACATTGCTTTCTTCAAATACCATGTCATTTTA
>DATMYT010000575.1:0-6314 GCA_035560855.1 Negativicutes bacterium
TTCATACTACCCACCGGGTAGTCTTTTGAAACTTTTTTATGAATTTATTTTTCGTTTTTGTCTTTTTGCAGCCACTCGATCAGCACGGCTTCCCGCTGTTTCTTCAGTTTGCCCAACACTTCCGGCGACGTCCAGTCATAGAGTCCCTTGCCGGTTTTGGCGCCAAGGTCGCCGCGAGCCACAGTTTCCGCGAGTAGCGGGGAAGAAACAGGATCATTGCACAGATCCTTGTACAAATAGCCGGAGATGTTCTGGAAGATATCCAGTCCGCCGAGATCAGCGCTTTCCAGCGGTCCGGTAACGCCGTAGCGACGGCCCAGGCTGTAACGCACGGTAGCATCGACGGCTTCCGCCGTGGCGATTCCCTCCTGCACGATGTACAGGGCTTCGCGCAGCATTGCCAGTTGCAGCCGGTTGCCGATGAAGCCGAGCGCTTCCCGTTTCAGCGCTACCGGTTTTTTGCCGATTTTCTCCATCAGCGCCCAGGTCAAATCTACGGTTGACTGCGCCGTATGCTTGCCGGGAACGACTTCCACCAGAGGCACCAGATGGGGCGGATTCCAGAAATGCGCCACCACGAATTTATCCTTGCGAGTCACGCCTTCCGCCACAGCGGTCGGGCTGAGGCCGGAGGTGTTGGTGGCAAAAATGGTGTGCGCCGGGCAGAGTTTATCCAGTTGTTTGAACATCGCCTGTTTCACAGCCAGATCTTCGGCAACGGACTCAATGACAAAATCGGCGTCCTTCGCCGCTTCTTCCAGACTGGTCACGCCTGTGACCCGGGCCAGGATTTGCGGGATCTCCGCTTCGGTTACCAGTTGATGCGCCTTGTACGTTTCCAGAGCGCCGCGAACGCCCTTCATTCCACGATCAATGCTTTCCTGGGTACGTCCGTACATTTTGACGTTGTAGCCGGCCTTGGCGAACATGACGGCCGTGCCGTGTCCCATGGTTCCTGTGCCCACATTGCAGATATTCCGGATGTCTTTCAATTCCATTGTTTTGCCCCCTTTTTATTTTTGCGTCAGCTTAGTCCACAAATTGCTTTAGCGGCTTGTTTACCCGCGCCCATGGCGCTGATCACGGTTGCCGCTCCGGTGACAATGTCGCCGCCGGCATAGACTCCCGGCCTGGAGGTCTCGCCCCGCTCATTAATAACAATTGTACCATGCCGCGTCACTACCAGGCCAGGCGTAGTACGAGGAATCAAAGGATTCGGCGTGTTACCGATGGCGATAACCACCGTATCGACAGGCAGGACGGTCTCGGACCCCGGAACCGCTACAGCGCTGCGGCGTCCCGAGGCATCAGGATCGCCCAGTTCCATTCGCCGACATTCCAGTCCCTGGACCCAGCCTTTGTCGTCCCCGATGATCCGGCTCGGATTCATCAGGAATTGGCAGATGACGCCTTCCGCCTTGGCATGCTCGAATTCTTCATGCCGGGCGGGGATCTCCGCTTCCGACCGCCTGTAAACCAGATAGACTTTCTCCGCGCCCATTCGTAGTGAAGTGCGCGCCGCATCCATCGCCACATTTCCGCCACCGACCACCGCTACGATTTTACCCACTTTTACCGGCGTCTGATAGTTGGGAAATTCATAGGCTTTCATCAAGTTGATCCGGGTCAGGAACTCGTTGGCGGAATACACGCCGTTGCAATTTTCGCCCGGAATGCCGAGAAATTGGGGCGCGCCTGCGCCGGAACCGATAAACACAGCTTCATAGCCATCCTCGAACAGCTCGTCGATGGACAACGCCTTGCCGATTACCGCATTGGTGATGATCTTGACGCCGAGCGTCTTGATATGCTCAACTTCGGCGGCCACAATATCCTTGGGCAGGCGGAATTCCGGAATTCCGTAAATGAGGACGCCGCCTGCGCGATGCAGCGCTTCGAAAATCGTCACATCGTAGCCGGCCATCGCCAGGTCAGCCGCCGCCGTCAGTCCTGCAGGTCCCGCACCGATAACCGCCGCTTTGCGTCCATTCTTTTGGATCTGCGGTGCTACCGACGCCTCGGCCTCTCGATCCTGATCGGCAACATATCGTTCCAGGCGGCCAATCGCCACCGCCTCGCCTTTTTTGCCCAACACGCAGTGACTTTCACATTGTTTTTCCTGCGGGCATACCCGGCCGCACACGGCGGGCAGGTTGTTCTTTTCCTTGATTTTCAGGGCGGCGCTTGCGATATCGCCCTGACGAACGCAATGAATAAATGCGGGAATGTCGACTTCAACCGGGCAACCGCTCCGGCAAGGCGCGGTTTTGCATTGCAGGCAGCGTGACGCTTCATTGGCGGCCGTTACGTCATCATAACCGACGGCGACTTCCCGGAAATTTTGGACTCGCTCCGCTACCGGCTGTTCCGGCATGGGCTGTCTATTCAATGGCATGTGCAGCCACCTTCCTTTCGACAAGTATGAGCCTCGCAGTTTTTTTCCATGTCGACGTACGTCTTTTGGCGAGCCATCAATCCGGCGAAGTCAATCAAATGCGCATCGAATTCCGGGCCATCCACGCAAGCGAATTTAGTTTTATCGCCGATGCTGACGCGACAGCCGCCGCACATGCCTGTGCCATCTACCATGATGGGGTTGAGGCTGGCAATGGTCTTGATTCCGTAAGGCCGGGTCAGTTCGGCTACGGCCCGCATCATGACTACCGGGCCGATGGCGATGACTTCGGCAATAGGCTCGCCTTTTTCGATCAATTCTTTTAGCACATCGGTGACGAAGCCCTTCCGCTCATAGGAGCCGTCATCGGTGGTAATGCGCAATTCTGTGCTGGCGCTCTTCATTTCTTTTTCCAGTATCAACAGATCATGATTGCGAGCGCCGACAATGCTGATTACCTTATTGCCCGCCTCTTTCATGCCGCGAGCAATCGGGAAAATCGGCGCCACGCCGATGCCGCCGCCCACGCAGATTACGGTACCCGTCTTTTTTTCCACATGGGTCGGATTCCCCAAGGGGCCGACAAAGTCCAGTATGCTTTCCCCGGCTTGCAAGCGCCCCAGCGCTTTGGTCCCGGCACCCACTTCCTGAAAAATAATGGTGATCGTCTCGGCAACTGCGTCAAAATCGGCGATGGTCAAGGGAATGCGCTCGCCTTGCTCATCCACCCGCAGAATGATGAATTCGCCCGGTTTTGCCTTGCGCGCTACGAGCGGCGCCTTGACCACCATTTGCTGCACACCCGGTGACAGCGTGTCTTTTCGAATAATCTGATACATGAGCATCCCTCCCGTTGATAATAGCATAAGATGCTAATGCAATTATTGTGCCAACCGATAGAGCAATTTTCAAATTATCTGCAAAACCAATGGGAAGCGGCCGGGGTCCCTCCTGCCGCTTCCCATATTTTACTCATTAGGTGTGCAATATTTTGCCCCCCACGGCTTATTCATTACTCAATGGCTTGCGAAACGCCGTCCATGGCGGCGCGGCCCAGTCCATGCTCCTCGATTTTGTATAGCAGCGCCCGGCGGCTGATATCCAGAGCCTTGGCGGTCTTTACCCGGTTGCCCTGATTTTGCTTGAGGGCGTTTTCGATGATCTGCTTTTCCACTTGCTGCATCTGCTCGCGATAAGTCCCGGCCTCAGGAACGGCGACCACCGGCAGTTCTTCGGCAGGCAACAGCCCTGGCAGGTCCATGACGTCGATCACGCCCTGCGACAGAATGACGGCCCGCTCCATCACATTCGCCAATTCCCGCACATTGCCGGGCCACGGGCAGCGGCACAACAGTTTCAACGCTTCCGGCGTTACCATCGGCGGCTCGACATGCGACTCATCGGCGAATCGCCGCACAAAATACTCGACGAATTCCGGGATGTCGCCTATCCGCTCCCGTAGGGGCGGCACATGGATCGGCACCACTTTTAGTCGGTAATACAAGTCGCCGCGAAACATTCCCTGTTGGACGCGTTCTTCCAGATTGCGGTTGGTCGCCGCGATGATCCGCACGTCCACCTTGATGGTTTCGGTGCCGCCCAAGCGCTCAAACGTTTTTTCCTGCAGCACCCGCAGCAGTTTGACCTGCAGCGACAGGGGCAGCTCGCCGATTTCGTCCAGAAGCAGCGTACCGCCGTTCGCCAGCTCGAACCGCCCCGCCTTCCTGGCGATTGCGCCGGTAAAGGCCCCTTTTTCGTGCCCGAACAGTTCGCTTTCGATAAGTCCGTCCGGCAACGCGCCGCAATTCACCTTGATAAAAGGATTCTCGCACCGATTGCTGTTCCGATGAATCGTCTGGGCGATGACTTCCTTGCCGCTGCCGCTTTCGCCGGTGATCAGCACCGTTGCGTTGGTTTGCGCCACCCGCCCGACTACCTTATAAATGGCTTGAACGGTAGGGCTCTCGCCAATAATATTCTCCAACTGGAAGTGTTTTTTTAGCTCGCTACGCAGTTCCGTCAGTTCTTCCCGCATGCAGCGCATCTGGTAAGCCCGATCGAGGATAATCCGCAGTTCATTCACATTGGAAGGCTTGACCAGATAGTCGAACGCGCCCAGTTTCATCGTTTCGATGACGGTATCGATCGTACCGTACGCCGTCATCAGAATCACCGGAATCTCAGGGAATTCCTGATGGATGACCCGAAAAGCAGCCAGCCCGTCCATGACCGGCATTTTGATGTCCATGATCAGCACGGACGGATGCAGTTCCCGCGTCATCTCGATAGCCCTCTGCCCATTTTCCGCCAAGTGCGGCTCATAGCCCGCTTTTTTGGCTACCTCATATAGCAGGCGACGGACCGTCAGTTGATCGTCCGCAATCAATACGGATTTATTCAAGGCTATTGTCTCCATCAATCGCACCTCCTGTTACCGGAAAGATCAATGTAAAGGCGCTGCCCTCGCCCAGCACCGACTCCACAGCAATACTGCCGCCCCAGATCTCCATAATATGATGGGCGACCGACAGGCCGAGGCCGGTTCCCGTCTCCTTGGTCGTAAAAAACGGATCGAACAATTTGTCCATGTTTTCCGGCTCAATGCCGGACCCCGAGTCGGCAACGCTTACCCAAACCTGAGATAACTCGTCATGACGCCGGGAAGTGATCTTGATCACGCCGTCGTTATCCACGGCTTGAATCGCATTGATCAGGATATTGAGAAAAACCTGCTCGAGTTGCTCTTCGTTCGCGGTTACCTGCGGCAGGTCAGCTTCTATATCCACCTCGAAGAACGTCCGGGAATGTTTTGCCCGCATCTCCACCAGAATCAACGAATTTTTCATAACGTTGTTGACATCAACGCTGCTCAGATGTGCCAGCGTCGGGCGGGAAAAATACAGCAACTGTTCAATGAGTTGATTCATCCGGTCCACTTCGCGGACGATGATTTCATTATATTCCTTTTGCTCCGGCGCTGTCGCGTCTTCTCCCTGCAACTGCGCAAAACCTCGGATCGCCATGAGTGGATTCCTGATTTCATGCGCCATCCCAGCCGTCATTTCACCGATCAGGGATAGGCGGTCCGCCCGTTGGACTTGTTCTTCCAGCTTTTTTTGAGCGCCGAGCGCCTGGGCCATTTCGTTGATCGCCGTTGCGATTTCCCCGACTTCCCCTTTGAGCGGTTGCAGCCGGTACTCCAAATCTTCCCGGATTTTGCGCACGCCAAGGTTGATCCCTTCGATATCTTTGGCCAAATCGCCTACAACCAATGCGACTCCAATGCTGCCGGTGACGAGGCAAAGCAGGATCGCACCGGCGATCTGCCAGCTGATCGCATTAATTTGCGCAATGATATCCACCGTCAGTTCATTCGCCCAGACATATCCGATTACCCGACCACCTCGAGCGATCGGATGCATTGCATTCATGATTTGCCCCCGGACCAGATCCCCTTCCTGAATGCGGGGAATCCCCGTCGCCATGACGATGCGGCCTTGATGGCTTTCACTGATGGGCAATCCTACCTTGTCCGCGTAGACGCTACTCGGCCCATAGGTAATAATGGCATCCAGATCAATGCTGTAGTACCCCACGCCAATACCCGGATAGGCACGGGCAACATCGTCCGTGAACGGCGCCAGAACCTTGTTGAGCGTTGCTACTTGGACTGCGCGATCCGCGTTTGCCGCGCCATGACGCCGCAAAATTTCCTCATAGGACCCATCCAGCTCATTGTCCAGCATCCGGGCGGCGCCAAACAGTTTTTGCTGTTTTTCCGCCACCATGGCATCGATAGAAGTCTGTGCAATCAAGTAGCCGGAAAAAACAATCGGCAATCCGGCCACGAGAATAATCAGCAGAAACAAACGGTTTCGCAAGGTCCCCGGCATAATGCGCAATATATTACCCCTGTCTC
>DATMYT010000576.1:0-3117 GCA_035560855.1 Negativicutes bacterium
GTGAATTGTTAATAACCGTCATCGTTTGCAGTTTAACCTGAGTGTATGAATCCGTCACACGTTTTCCCGTCCACGCGTTGTCCGGCGAACTGAGCCAGCCCTGAAAATTTTTGTTGCTTTCCACGATGCGGATATCAAACACTCCGGATTCGATGCCTTCATAATATTTGCCGCGCAACCCCCAACCCCATTCATCTGTAAGTGTTCCTGCAAGCCGGCTATTCAACCCGTTATTCGCGCAGTAAGTGCCGGAAATATTTTTTCCCTCCTGCCGCAAGGTTACCTCGCCGTGGTTGGTGAGCCAAACTCCATTCCAGTTCTGATAGGCGGATGCCTGTGTATTAGCCGCCGGTATGCACAGCAACGTGAAAACGATAAGCCAGGTAAAAACCCCGATTATTCTGTAATAGGACCGCATCAATAGTGCCTCCTTTGTAATGACTGAGTGTGAGCTATGGGATCAATAGTCTTTGCCTGTGGTTGTTTCTAACGCGTTATTAACAATAACAGCTGTTTCGTTATTATAGTACTCGATCGTTACTATAAAAGGCGGCTGCGTCGATACTGTACTTTTTCTTATCGTAATTGATGCTCGATATACGCCCCCTAAATCCCAAATGACTAACGAATCGAGATATTTGCCGGTCTCCTTTATCGGGCTGCCATAACGCTTCGACAGACCTTGTTTAACGGCATTAAATTTCTCCATGACCTGGTCTTCGCCAACTAATATATTCGGTGACACCTCATACATTTTCCCTTGATAAAAGTTAACATAAATATAGGCATCGAATTCATTATAAGGACCGTAATAAAATTGCCAATTTCGTGCGGTGCCTTTTTCTGATTTGATAAACATCGTTTTGGACCGTTGAAGCATAATACGTTTCGCCTCGTCTTCCGATGCACCCCAGGGAATTCCGAGAATTTTGTCAACCATGAGCGAGTTCGCTACTCCCTTGCCATCTTTCCATTCGCCTTCATAAAGCACTTTTCCACTTGCATCTTTCAGTACGCCGTAGCCATTACTCATGCCGTTTTTCCATTCGCCGTCATAAACTTGGCCAGTGGGCCATTTCAGGACGCCTTTCCCGTCACGCAACCCAGCCTTATAATCGCCGTCGTAAGAATTGCCCTCTGGCGGCCACTTTAGCGCAGCTTTCCCCTCCAGCAACCCATCAACCATCATAGCCTCACCTTGGACCTTTATTTCTTTGCCATCATCCTTGTACACATAGGTCAGTACTCCTTTTCCGGCAGCCTTGCCTTCTACTACAGGCCCAGTCCAGCTTGCGGATACCAGCGTCCAATTGTCAGTTAAAAACACCACACCGATTTTGCATCCAGTCGCAGGATCGGTGGTCCAAGCTTCTGCCGCTAGGGACGTAGCGGGGATGGCAATCAGAAACAATCCAGCCAATAGGAATGTCAACATGGATCTAAAAAACTTCATGCGAACGCCTCCATTTCGTTGTGTGGAAAATTTGTCTGAGTGCCGTCTCTGCCAGTCGATACTGTACACAAATAGCATTCGATGGGGAACTGGTATTTCCTTTAATGTGTTATTGATAGCGGCAATTCTACCACCTATAGGAAAGAAGCCATCCCAATAATGGTAAGGCTTCCTCTCGCAACCCGTCATATTCATTTATAAGCTTCCTTCACATGAAGTAAAAATATTATGGCCAGGTCTATCGAGGCTCATCTCTATCCTTACCAGAAGAAAAGCACTGTGTTTAGCAGAAAGATTGGAATCAACACAATGATCGACCAGCCCATGTAGCCAAAGAAGCTCGGCATGCGAATGCCGGATTCCTCCGCGATGGACCGTACCATAAAATTGGGCGCATTCCCGATATATGTATTGGCGCCCATAAAAACAGAACCGCAGGAAATAGCCAAAAGAACACGTTCGCTTACCATTCCCATGTCTGTAACAATCCCCCCCGTTGCACTCATCTGTCCGCCCAATGCCAGAAACGTCAGATAGGTGGGGGCATTGTCCAGAAAGCTAGAAAGCAAGCCTGAAGACCAAAAAAACTGCCATGGTTTGGTCACGCCGAGTTGTGCTCCTTTGGCGCTCAAGATCGCAAGAGCCGGTATAATCGTAATAAAAATTCCCGCAAATAGAACAGCCACTTCCTTTATTGGAGCCCAGGAAAATAAATTATTGGCGCGCAGACTCTTCGGCGTCATCTTTAGAGAGAGCAGCGCCATAACCAAAATGAAAGCATCGCGGATCATGTTCAAATAAGGCAAAACCAATATATGTCCATGCGAAGAAATAAGTGGAATTCCCCTTGCAACATTGTGTGCAGCATCATAAAAAACAGAGTGTTTGGCAACTGCGCCCCCGACAATAACTGCTAAGATTACGCCTCCAATAAAAACCAGGTTTGCGAGTCCTTCGATCCGAATCGGATCGTTATCGCAAGTACTCTTATTATTTTCCTGACAGGCAATCCTATTATCACGATCCGTCATTTCCTTATTATATTGACGTCGGTCAATCCAATAGTATATTCCGAGGAGAAGAAAACTATTCAATAGAAAAGCTGGCAACAAATTCAAAGTCCAAAAAAAGGGAACGCCATGCAAATATCCCAAAAACAACGGTGGATCGCCCACCGGAGTCAACGACCCGCCAATATTGCTCACGAGAAAGATAAAAAATACAATCGTGTGGACTTTGACTCGCCGAGATTCGATCGCTCGAATTAGCGGCCGAATCAGGACAATAGAGGCTCCGGTAGTGCCTACAATGCTAGCCAAAACCGTTCCAATAGCCAAAATCAATGTATTGAAAAGCGGCGTGCCCCGCAAAGCACCCTTGACCAAGATACCGCCAGCGATAACAAATAGGGAAAACAACAGGATGATGAACGGAATATAATCCATAACATAAATGTGCAATAGTTGATACACGCCATCATTTAGCCCGAAAGCCATAGAAAACGGAATGATGAATGTGGCGGCCCAAAACAAGCTTACTTTGCTCATATTGTGTTCCCACCAATGTGCGTTGATTAAAGGACAAAGTGCAATTGACAACAGGATTCCTGCGAACGGAATAACGCTCCATGTTGGAAGAAGATTACCCAACACTCAATTCATACC
>DATMYT010000577.1:0-2472 GCA_035560855.1 Negativicutes bacterium
GCTACGGGCAAGCAAATTCGGTGCGGCGACGGGGAGAAAAAAACGGAAAGTGGTTCCATTGTGCGGCTGGCTCTCAACCTCGATCGTTCCGCCAAGCGCATCCAAAATGTGTTTGACGATCGCCAGACCCAGTCCGGTTCCAGAGATAGAACTTGCACGGGCCCTGTCGATACGGTAAAAACGATCAAATATGCGGGGCAAATCTTCGGCAGGGATGCCGATGCCGGAATCTTTCACGATAAACTGAACCCTATCTTCCATTTCCACTGCTTTAACTAAGACCGAGCCGTTATTTGGAGTATATTTTATCGCATTATCGATCAGATTCACAAAAACCTGCTTCAATCGATCCGGGTCAGCCAAAACCCACAGTGGTTGAGCCGGCAATTCCAAGGACAGGGAGAGTTGCTTTTGTGTCCACGCCGGCGATAGTTCCCGAGTTATGGATTCCAACATTGGTTGGACATGTGTCGGGACACAATGAATCTGCTGCCGATATTCGATGGATTCAATTTTGGCCAATTGCAGTAAATCTTGTACCAAGCGTTGCATCCGATCCGCTTCTGACAAAATGATGGCGGCGAAACGACGGCTATCATCGGCGTTGTCCGCAGCACCATCCACTAAGGTCTCGGCAAAACCGCGAATTGCCGTTAACGGCGTAGATAGTTCATGCGACGCATTGGCTACAAAGTCTGATTGACGCTCCCGCAGAAGCTGCAGGCTGGTGATATCGTGGAATACCGCAAGAGCGCCGGTGGACGCACCGTCTTTGCGAGGGAGGGACGCCAAAGAAACATGAAAAATCTTTTTGGCGCCTTGAAAATTCGTTCGTAAAGTGTGTTGCTGTATCTGGCCTGTACTAAGAGCCTCCTTGAGCGCACTGTCAATTTGACTGCTGCCAAGGACATTGATATTGTGTTGCCCTACCATAGAGAGTGATAAACCAAACCAGAGAAAAGCGCTCCGATTGGCTTCGATCAAACAACCATGGATATCAAACAGCATGACTGCATTATCCATGTGTTCTAAAATTAGTTGTAGTTTTTGTTTTTCCGCCGATATTTCTTCCAATTTGTCTTCCAGGCGGGAAGCCAGATGGTTTAGCGCTAACGCTAGAAAATCAATCTCGTTGCCGGATTTGACATGAACACGTTCCGAAAGCCGCCCAGAGGCGATTCGCCGGGCTGCTGTTGTGATCGCTTCAATAGGTGCGATAAATTTTTCCGAGAGGTTGATGCTGAGCAAAATGGCCAGGATCAACGTGACGACAAAAGCGCCGGATAGGACAAATAGCAGTTGCGAAAAGTCCTCCGGGCTGAAATGGTAAACCTGCCAAAAACTATAAGCCGCAAATGATATCAACGGCAATAGAATTAAGGCCAGTGAATTCAATATGAGCTGGGTTCGGATGCCCCTGCGTCGCATATTTCAATGTCTCCTTCATGTATGAAAAGGAGCATTCGTAGTCGAATGCTCCTTTTGTACTGTTTATGCGTTATTCCGAGCGCCGACTGCCGCGTCCGCCCCGCTTGGAATCGGTAGCCTTTTTCAGATCGGTGAGCCGTTCGTCACTATCCTTGAGAAATTTTGACAGACGGTCTTCAAAAGACGGAGGCGCAGGTCGCAACGGCCTTCGAGGTTCCATAGGACCGGAACGACGAGCCTCAAAAACCGGCGGTTTGCGATTTTCGACGGGAGGTTGCAGCTGCTTGATGGAAAGGCCTATTTTCCCATTGGCATCGATGGAAAGTACCTTAACCTGTACTTTATCACGCTCTTTGAGAAAATCTTTGACATCACGGACGTATACATCAGCGACTTCAGAAATGTGGACCAGACCAACTTTTCCACCGGGGAGTTCAATAAATGCACCGAAATTGGTGATACCGGTTACGGTTCCCTCAACAACGACGCCGACTTCGATCGACATACAGACAGCAGATCCCCCTTGTTTTCTTTTATATAGCTCATTATATCTTTCGGATTGAAAGAGTGTCAAGGAATATAAGGAACTTCCCCAGGTTTAACAAGACCCAACTGTTCCCGGGCAATTTTTTCAACGTAGGCTGGTGAAGAGAGACGAGATTTTTCATCAGTCAGGGTTTTATTAGAGTGCTCCAGTTCGGCGATACGCTCCTGAAGGGAAGCGGTTTCCCGTTGTATCGTATAAAGTTCGAATTGTTGCCCGACAGCCAGATAAAGAAAATAGGCTGCTGTCAGCAAGACTAGAACCCGAAACCAGCGTATGCGGTACCTGCGGCGGACGGCCACACTTCATCACCCCCTGTTCTCTGCCAGATACTTATGATAACTACTCTTTGATATTCTCTCCAGTTGGGCAAAATCCTTCTTTTACGCAAACGTAACGCAATTTTTACACATTCATAACGAATCCCTCATTCGGAATGCTCTATGATGAAGAGGAATCGATTGAAAAATAATGAAATGGCCGGGAGGCTAGGTTATGCC
>DATMYT010000578.1:0-2529 GCA_035560855.1 Negativicutes bacterium
TTCTCTACCTGCGTGCCGCTTTCACGACCCTGACCTGCCGGTTGAAACCATCAACTGGATGGAGGCTGAACGATTTTGCCACCATTTGTCGCAGTTAACCGACCGGGATTTTATTTTGCCCTCTGAGGCTCACTGGGAATATGCCTGCCGGGCAGGGACCCAATCAGCCTTTAATATAGGAGATAACATCACCACTGATTATGTCAATTATGTCGGTGAGCACACCTACCGGGATGGACCGCGCGGTATTTACCTGCACGAGACGAACCGGGCGGGTACTTATCCACCCAACCGCTGGGGATTGTTTGATATGCACGGGAATGTTTGGGAATTTTGCCAGGATTCGTGGTGTGATGACTACAACGCTGCTCCTGTGACCGCTACTGCACGTACCTCTATTGGTCGAGCTACAACGAGCTCAGTCCAATCCAATTTGGAAGCTGGATCGAACTGGCTGGACCGTTATTGGAACAATCGCGGCGCGGGGAGTCAGAAGTTCCGGGTTGCACGCGGCGGTTCCTGGCATGAAACACCGACGCATTGCCGTTCTGCTGTCAGGCTTCGCGTAGCTGAAAATGAGCGATTGGAGTATTACGGTCTGCGTGTGATGCTTTTAGAAGATCAAAAGGGAAGTTAATCGTCATCTACAACATAATCGGGCAGTTCGTCTTCGGGCACATCCACCGCCGAGACGACCTTGCCGCGCACCGAAATGCCCGCTTTGTGTACTGTGTTGGCGTCCCCGCTCACCAACGGATGCCACAACGGCAGGTCTTTGCCTTCGGCCAGTAGGCGGTAGGCGCATGTTTCAGGCATCCATTTGAGATCGCGGATCATGGC
The DNA here is from genome assembly GCA_035560855.1 of Negativicutes bacterium. Classification (GTDB taxonomy): domain Bacteria; phylum Bacillota; class Negativicutes; order UBA1444; family UBA1444; genus UBA1444. Next base: position 841 of record DATMYT010000578.1, read on the forward strand.
CGGGGTCAGTGTCAGGCACATGGGCACCAGCACGGAGCGCTCGTCATAGCGGGTGCAGCGGCAGTGAAAAATATCCAGCAGTTGGCAAACCACATTGGTGTGATAAATACGGCCGGTATCTTCGTCTTCAAATTTGATGATACAGCACTGAGCGCAGCCATCGCAGAGTGATTCCCATTCCGCGCGGGTCATGTCTTCAAGGGGTTTTTCTTTCCAAAATTCGTGCATGGGTTGGTTATAACACGAGAGTGGAGAAAATGAGAGTGGAGAATCGTCCCCACCTCTGCTTTGTCATTCCGATTTTTTCTGTCTTTAGTCAATTAATCACTTCTTTTTCAACACCCTCGGATTTGATTACTTTGCAACGGTATAATCAGAAACGAAAATTATTTTATGGCGATGCGGAATTCAGGAATGACTCACATTGTAGAAAAAAATGAACAACGTCCTCCATTCCCTACCATGCTCATGGGAATCGAAAAGGTTCAATTATCAGGAGAGTTATGTTAGCCAAGTTTTATACCAAAATGTGTGATCTTTATCCAAGATTCAGAAAAATTTCTCGTAAACAAATGTACCAGCTTATGGCGTATGGATATCAAAAGCAAGACTGGACGTTCATGAACTACGGGTATGCCACGGAGAGCGCAGCGGCAAGGGTAGTTTTGCATGAGGACGATGAGATCAACCGCTACTGCATCCAGTTGTATCATTACGTTGCCAGTGCAATTCAATTGCGCGGGCTTGATCTACTGGAAGTGGGTAGTGGACGGGGTGGTGGAGCGGATTACATCAAGCGCTACCTTGATCCAGCGTGCGTTGTTGGCGTGGATTATTCCGACAATGCCGTGAATCTGTGCCGACAACACTTTTCTGTTGAAGGACTGAGTTTCGTACCTGGAGACGCCGAAAATCTCCCCTTTAATGACCAGAGCTTCGATATTGTCCTGAATGTGGAATCATCCCATTGTTATGGGTCCATGTCGGATTTTCTTGCGCAGGTCAAGCGTGTTTTGAAACCGGGTGGATATTTCATGTTTGCGGATTTTCGGAATCTTGAACAACTTGATGAGCTTGAAGAACAACTTGAACGTACCGGAATGCGGTGCATCACTAAAGAGAACATAACTCCCAATGTGATCAAAGCTCTGGACGCTGACCATGGCCGGCGGTTTGCGCATATTCAGCGCGGTGTTCCGAAAACGCTGCACAAGCTGCTGCAGGAATTTGCCGGAAATAAAGATACATGGATTTACAAAGGATTCCAAACCGGCGATATTGTCTACCAGAATTTCTTATACCAGAAAGTCTGATCGCACAATTCAGATGGTTGTAGGGAATTTTATAAAAAGAGAGGGGGCTATAATAGCCCAGCGTGGCGCTCATCCATACGTCCATGCTCAATCAGGGTGCAATATCAACATTTTCCAGGACCATGCCGCTACCTGATCTTCGACTAGTTTGATATTAATCATTCCCCGATCCTGCTTTGACAACTCTCTTTCCTCATTTGAAAATGCCAGGATTCGTGCATATAATGAAATGACAAAGATCATTTTCAAAGGGTGAGAAATGATGGGAACCCTGAATGGAAAATCGCATCCATGAGCGAGTGTTTTACCAGATCCTGATCACTGGCCTGTGTTTTACCCTGGCAGGCTGTGGGACGTCTGGATCGGCGCCTGGTCA
>DATMYT010000579.1:0-4578 GCA_035560855.1 Negativicutes bacterium
GGGGCATTTCCTCTAGCGAGTTACCACAACCCCAGCGCCTTCCACCAAACGAGGCCGACAACGAAGTAAATAGTCAGGCTAACAGCGGTAACAATGTGGCCGACCTTCCACCAGGTAACCTTGTCGACATACCCTGCACCATAAAGCACTGGGCCTACCGCATTGCCGTAATGCGTCATTAGGCTGGCAATCTGAGCGGAAGCCGCGCACATAAGCAGCAGCGGAATCGGCGGCAGTTTGGCGGCGGCGCCCATGGTGAAGATTACTGGAATGAAGGTTACAACAAAAGCAATAGTCGAGGCGAAAAAGTAACGCACGATTACGCTTAAGAAAATGAGTCCTGCCAAGACCACCAAGCTATTCACACCAGCAAAATTAATGTTTTGCTCGAAGGTTTTTCCCAGCCAGACAAAAAACTTGGCGCTATTTAGCCCGTTGGCTAGGGAAATAATTCCCGCGTACCAGATGAACGTACTCCAGGCGCTTTTACACTGCAATACTTTTTCCCAGGAAATCACTCCGGTTAATAAAGCCATCGCGAGCATCGCCAGCGCAACCGCTACCGAATCAATCTTGGTGATGCCTCCCGTAGCCCAGCCGATGATGGCGAACGCAAACAGCGCAGTCAGTATTTTTTCCCGCTTGCTCATGGGGCCCAATTTTTGGGTCCCTTCTTCTGCGATCAGTTTGCTGTCGATTTCCTTGATTTCCGGTGGATAAATTTTGTATACCAAATACGGAATCAAAATCAGGCAAATCCCACCGGGAACGGACATGGCTATGGCCCACTGAATCCAGGTAATATCCGCCCCCATGATATTGTTGGTTAGTTTGATCATCATCGGCATAATCGCGCCGGCGGTGATGAACATGGTACCGGTGATTAAACTGTTCTGATACATCAACAGCATCAAAAACGCGCCAATTCGACGTGGTTTATCATCAGGCTTTGAGCCGAGCGTGACGGCCAGACTCGAAAAGATAGGATAGACCAGTCCACCAGTTCGGGCCGTATTGGAGGGAGTTGCCGGCGCCAGAATCAAATCAGTGAGCGTAGATATGTAGCCCAGCCGCAAACTGGTTTTACCAAAATGTCCAATCAGGAAGTGCGCGATTCGGCTGCCCAGCCCTGTTTCCACAAAGCACTGTCCGATGATGAACGCGGTGAATACCAGCCACGGTGTTGATTCGCCAAAAGCGCCCAACGCGGTGTGGGTTTGTTTTAAGAACAAGGCGGCTGATGCCATTGCCGCAATCAACACTACCGGTTCCGGTACCGGACGCAGCACGATACCAAGCACTGCCCCCAAGTAAATGGCAAGCAATCGCCAGGCCAGTAGGCTCAGTCCTTGTGGAACCGGGATCAGCAGAAGACAAAGAGGCACCAGGAGACAGACTCCACCTTTGATCATTTTCCCGCTCACGATTTTCCCTCCTCTATTTTAGAAAAATTCTCGATTGTTACTGGTCAAACAATTTAGCCGGAACATATACGAAACCATCCATAATCGGGCGGGCAGTCCGGGCCACTCCCGCTTTGGTCAGGATGAGTCCTGACGCACTGCCTTCCATTGCGATTTCAAAATCCAGTACCCCAGAAGGGTGCCCCAGGCGCACGACTTTATTTTCTTTCGCCCGCGAGCTTACCACCTCGTTGACTACTGTTCCTGGAATCAGCGCCGCCGTGGCTACGCAGATTCCGCCAGTTACTGCATATGCTTTGTGCATGACAGACAGCGCCAGCGTTCTGGCTACAAGGTCAACCGCATCCGCCTTCACATGGAAGCCGTTAAGCGCCCTATATTCCTGCGGCGCAGCCACAAACGCGACCTTGGGCACGGCCGGTCCGACCTTGTCCTTGCTGGCTGCCAATCCCATCATGACGGCCGCAGTGGTCCGGATATCCTCCATAATTTTGAGGATTTCCGGATTTGTTTCCGTATCTTTGGGCATTTCCACGCCAGTAAGCCCGATGTCTGAGGCCTTGACAAAAACAGAAGGATTTGCGGCATCGACCAGACTGACCCGCACTTTTTTGCCGCTTTTTAGCGTAATCTCATCCGTCACATTGCCAGTCGGCAACAATTTACCTGTTTTTGAGCCACCGGAGTTCAAAAAATTCAGCACGATTTTGGCGCCGGTTCCCGGTACGCCGTCAATGACATAGTCGCCTTCGGTCACAACTTCGCCGTCCTTGACCGGGACTTGCGCTTCAATGACTTTCTTGGTGTTTGTGTTAAAAATACGTACGCGAGTGATCGGTTCTTGCGCCGCCACTAATCCTTTGGCAATGGCAAAGGGCCCGACGCCGGAAGACATGTTGCCGCAGTTCCCTTCATAATCAATCGAGGCCTCCTTAATTCCCACATAGCCAAAAGTATAGTCCACGTCAATGTTTTCCCGCTTAGACCGTGCAATCAGCGCTACTTTGCTCGTCAACGGATCGGCACCGCCAATGCCGTTGATCTGCCGGATGTCAGGGCTGCCGTAAATTGCCAGAATGGCTTTATCTCGCAGCGTCGGGTCCTCAGGCAGGTCTTCCATCATGATATAAGCGCCCTTGCTGGTGCCGCCCCGCATGAGAACGGCTGGAATTTTCACGTATTCCTTCATTTCAATCTCCTCCTGTTATTTTGCTTTGCCTGTGTAGTTCAGCAATCCGCCGCATAGAACGATCTCCCGTTGCCGGGGAGTGAGGGTACAACAGGTGTTAAAACTATAGCCCCGGGTGACATTGCGAACGACTACAGTTTCTTGCTGCACGGCCTCATGCAGATTCTCAATCGTTAATTCGTCCCCGTTTTCGATCCTGTCATAATCCGCTTCATCCGCAAATGTTAGTTGCAAAATACCAAAGTTGATCAGATTGGCCGAATGAATCCGTTCCACGCTTTTGGCCAGTAATACTCTCACGCCCAAAAACATGGGACACAAGGCAGCGTGTTCGCGGGATGAGCCTTGTCCATAACTGAGTCCGGCCACAATCACCGAGGCCATTCCTTGATCGCGGTTTTGTTTGCACTTGGCGGCAAACTCAGGATCCAGGTGATAAAAAACATACCCGGAATACTTGGGCACATTCGAACGATATTTCAGAAACGGACCGGCCGGCATGATGTGGTCGGTTGTAATCTTGTCGCCTACCTTGATCGACACCCTTGCCTGCAGTTTTTCCGGCATCGCCGTATTTTTCGGGGGTTCACCGATATTAGGTCCCCGATATACTTCCACCGAGGCGTCGCCTGACGGCTTAACGACTAGCCTGTCATCCACGGTGTAGGTTTCCGGCAGCATAATTTGCGGCAGCTCCATGCCCAAATCACGTGGATCGGTCACTTGCCCGGTAAGCGCTGCTGCTACGGCTGTTTCTGGACTTACCAGATAGACCTGTCCGTCTTTGGTGCCGCTACGCCCCTCAAAATTGCGATTGTTGGTGCGGAGAGAAATTCCATTGGACTGGGGAGCCTGGCCGCACCCCACGCAAAACCCGCAGGTAGACTCCAGAATCCGCGCACCGGCAGCAATCAAATCCCCCAATGCGCCATTTTGCGCCAGCATTGCCAAAACCTGTTTACTCCCCGGTGCCACGCCAAAACTCACGTGCGGATGAACCTGCTTGCCTTTGAGGATGGCAGCTACGGTCATCAAGTCACGATATGAAGAATTGGTGCAGCTTCCCACCAATACCTGATCTACCTTCAGCCCGGCAATGTCCTTCACTTTGCGGACATTATCCGGGGAATGGGGGCAGGCCACATTCGGTTCCAACGTTGCCAGATCCAGATCAAGGACCCGGTCATAGTGCGCATCCGTGTCCGGCTGCAGGCTCTGCCAGTCCTGCTCTCGCGATTGCGCCCTGAAAAACTTTCGGGTTTGTTCGTCACTGGGAAAAATAGACGTAGTTACACCCAGTTCGGCCCCCATGTTGGCAATCGTCGCTCGCTCGGGAACGCTCAGGAATGCGAGACCGTCGCCGCCATATTCGATGACTGTACCGACATTTCCCTTGGTCGTTAGGATTCGCAGCAGCTCCAAAATGACATCTTTCGCCGTACACCATGCCTGCAACTGCCCATGCAGATTGACGCGCACGGTTTTCGGATACGTAAAATAAAAAGCACCGCCCGCCATAGCCACAGCGACATCCATTCCGCCGACTCCCATTGCGATCATGCCCACAGCGCCGCAGGTTGGTGTATGACTGTCCGATCCGAGCAAAGTCCAGCCGGGGCGGCTGAATCGTTCAAGATGAACCTGGTGGCAAATGCCATTCCCCGCCTTGGAATACAAGATGCCATGCTTGTCAGCTACTGTCTGCAAATACCGGTGATCGTCAGCATTTTCAAACCCGTCCTGTAGCGTGTTATGATCAACATATGAGATCGACTGCGTCTTCACAGTCGCCACGCCCATCGCTTCAAATTGCAGATAAGCCATCGTTCCCAGTGCATCCTGCGTCAGTGTCTGGTCGATTCGAATCCCGACCTCGCTTCCTGCAGTCATTGTTCCCGATACCAAATGAGTCGCGATAATTTTTTCAAAACATGTCTGTCCCATACTTTGTATCCCCCCTGTCTC
>DATMYT010000580.1:0-3791 GCA_035560855.1 Negativicutes bacterium
CTTTACATTATTACCGATTAATACGTCATTGCCGACAAAAACGTTTTGGCCGAACGAGCATCGCTCTCCAATCCTGGCGCCGGCACTGATATGAACCCAGTGCCAGACACGGCTGCCACTTCCCAGTTGTGCACCTTCGTCAACAATCGCTGTAGGATGAATGGTTACCGTCATCTTGCTAGACATTTATGTTGTACTTTATAAGCCAATGCCCTGGCCGTTGTCCATTTGCCACCAAACACGGTTGTCAAATTTTCATTTCTCTGTATAGCATACTCACGGCTTGCCCTGCCGGGATTGTCGGCTGAACGAAGCAATGGCCGAAGCCCGGCAAAGGTCTCAATTACCTCGTGGTTGCTGATCGGGGTCGTGAAATAGCAGTTATACGCTTCTAAAAGGTATTGCCGTTCCTGATCACTACAGATGATCGCGTCATCAAGCGTTTGACGGACCTCAGTCGTACCGACAAGGGTTTTACCTTGCCAGGGAAGAACAAAAAATATCCGCGTTTCGTGAGGGACCTCAAGTATAAGCGAATGCAAGCAGTCGCGGTTGATAATAAGATGACTGCCACGCACGAGATCCAGTTGATACCTTGGAGTAATGTCACTGTTTGTCAAGAGGTTTTCCGCCCAAGGGCCAGCAACGTTCAACAATCGTTCAAACATCTGTGAACTACCGTCAACAAGCTTCAGCGTACCATCGACAGCAACCGACATGACTGGAGTGTATTCTCGAATCTTTACCCCCAGCCCCAGGCATTGCGATGCGACCCACTTGCCCAACTCATAATCATCCATCTGAACGTCATAATAAAGAAAGCCGCCCTCCAATCCACTGCTTCTCAAATCCGGAATCTTCTCCATTACCGCATTAGGATCAAGCCATTTCGCCGGAGGCAATGTCGAAGCGCCGGAAAGCAGTCCATAAAGACCGAATCCCATTTCAAGCATCCATCGTTGCCTTTTGCCCCAGCGATATTTCGGATAGATGATCGGCAATGGTTTTGCGAGATCCGGCATTATTGCAAGCCATGCATCACGTTCGCGAAGAGCTTCCCGCACGAGACGAAGCTCACCGTTTTCAAGGTAGCGAATACCTCCGTGCAGCAATTTAGAGGAAGAGCGGCTTGTGGCATCCATTATGCGGTTACGCTCAAAAAGCGTAACCTGATGACCGGATTGAGCAAGTATCCATGCACAGCAGAGACCGTTGATCCCTCCCCCGACAACACCGACGTTCATCCTTCAGTAATCCAGAGGCAAAGAGACCCTTTTGCCGTCACGGGAAGAGATATAGGCAGCAATGAGCATCTCAAGAGAGCGAAGACCCTCGCGGCCATCGGTTTCCGGTTCCGCTTCTCCACGAAGTACATCGATAACATTTTTGTAATACAAGGGATGACCAAATCCATAAACTGAAGAAGTTTCATAGCTTGCGGTTTTCACATTTGCATCGTCAGGATCGCTATCCGCAAATTCCCAATGCTGGATGTCATTGACGGCAAGCCCGCCAACTTTCACCGTACCTTTTTCGCCGATGATGGTAATGGAGCCTTCGAGGTTTTGCGGATAGGTGAGCATGGTAACGTTCATTGAACCCAGAGCGCCTGAACGCCATTTGAAACTGACCACACCTGTATCTTCGACCTCGATATTCCGCGCCAGGGTACTTGTATAGGCCTGCAGGCTTTCAACAGGACCGATAAGCCAGTCAACCAGGTCAACGTAATGGCTGGCCTGGTTCATGAAAGCACCACCATCAAATTCCCATGTCCCCCGCCACTTGGCACTGTCATAATATTCTTGCGGGCGAGTCCAGAAAACATTGATGTTGACCATGTAGATGCGTCCGAAACGCTCCTTTTCGACAGCTCGCTTCAGAAGCTGCAATGTGGAATTGCGACGGTTCTGCTTGACAACGAATAGTCTAACCCTTGACTCATCACATACCTTGACCATATTAACTCCATCATTCCAACGTGTGGCCATCGGCTTTTCGGTCATCACATTGATCCCATGGCGGGCAGTCAGAATGGTCTCGCTCGAGTGCAAACCGCTCGGAGTGCATAAAGCGACAAGATCGATTTTTTCTGCTTTGAGCATCTCATCAAGCCTTCGATATCCCGGCACATTATAAAGATCCTGATGCTCCTGAAGACTCTTGGAGTTGATATCACAGACAGCTGCCAGTTCCAGACTGTCTGCATGTTTTTCGATAGCACCAAAATGGTTTTTTGAAATGCGTCCGCAACCGGCAATGGCAATACGTATCTTCCGGTCGTTTATTGTCGTGTACATTTTATACTGCTTGCTTTGTAGTTAATATCTATGACAGCTTGATCAGAGACTATAGCCTTCCATCGACCTGTTCCTGGGGCAAAACTCCCTTGACATCGTAGATGACGGCATTTTCGCAGGAGCCAAGATGCCTGATATTCATCGTTTTGAACTCATCATGGGCAACAGCAAGGATAACCGCCTCGTATTGGTTGCCATTAAGCTTTGGCAGACACTTGAGTTTGTATTCTCTCTCCACCTCTCCAGGGTCTGCCCATGGATCATGAATTTCAACTTCTATACCATACTGTTTTAATTCATTGGCAATATCGACCGATCTGGTGTTGCGAATATCTGGACAATTCTCCTTGAAAGTTATGCCAAGCATAAGTGCCTTTGCACCTTTGACCTTATGATTCATCGCAATCATGAGTTTGACCACTTCTGATGCCACGTATTTGCCCATGTTATCGTTCAACCTTCTTCCAGCCAGAATGATTTCGGGATGGTAACCGAACTCCTGAGCTTTCTGGGCGAGATAGTAGGGATCGACACCGATACAGTGTCCACCGACAAGGCCGGGTTTGAACGGCAGGAAATTCCATTTCGTGGACGCTGCTGCAAGAACCTCATTGGTATCGATGCCCATACGGTTGAAAATCATGGCAAGTTCGTTGACAAATGCGATGCTGATATCCCTCTGGGAATTTTCGATGACTTTTGCAGCTTCTGCAACTTTTATAGATGAGGCGAGATGAGTTCCTGCCTTGATAATTGATCTGTAGAGTTCATCAATTATTTCTGCCGCTTCCGGAGTCGAACCTGAAGTGACCTTTTTGATCTTGGTTACCGTATGCTCTTTATCACCGGGATTGATGCGTTCGGGAGAGTAACCAACAAAAAATTCCTTGTTGAACGCTAGGCCGGAAACACTTTCGAGAACAGGAACACAGTCCTCTTCGGTTGCTCCCGGATATACAGTAGATTCATAGACAACGATATCGCCGTTCCTGAGCACCCTGGCGATAGTTTCACTGGCTTTAAGTAGCGGTGTCAGGACCGGGCGGTTGTTTTTATCCGTAGGAGTCGGCACCGTAACGATATAGAAATTCGCTTCTGCCAGATCACCCGGATGGGAGGTTATGTAGAGGCCAGTCAAATCGCTGTTATTATTTCGAAGCACTCCCATCAAATGCTCGCTGGTTATTTCCAGAGTAGCATCATGACCATTTTTTAATGCATCTACCCGCTGCTGCTTGATATCGAATCCTGTTACAGGATACAATTTGGCAAATTCAACAGCGAGAGGCAGCCCCACATAACCGAGACCGACTACAGCTATTCTGACTTCATTCATCATCTATCCGTATGCTAAGATTGACTTAGATGCAACACTAACTCCATTATTTTGAATTATTTCTGCGCTACCTGACTCACTACTTTCTGATGGGTTGAATCCTCTGATGACCATTTTCAGGCTGGCCCGGATTGCATCTTCATCACAATTTGTTA
>DATMYT010000581.1:0-2612 GCA_035560855.1 Negativicutes bacterium
GTATGTAGTGAAGGATGGTAGAATAGTATGTTGAAAAAAATGTGTCAGAAGAAAATGTTAGCCTTGGGAATCGGCGCCATGTTGGCGGTTGGTGTATTGACCGGCTGCGGCGGTGAAAAAAAAGAAACAAGTAAGGCAACAGAGAAGGTTTTTCAAATTGGCGTACTCCAATTGGTGCAGCATGGAGCGTTGGATGATTCTAACCGGGGGTTTGTGGACGGACTTGCGTCCAGAGGATATAAGGACGGGGTCAATATAAAAATCGACCAACAGAATGCGCAGGGGGATCAGTCAAATTTAAAGACCATCAGCCAACGGTTTGTGAATAACAAGGTAGATCTGATTCACGCCATTGCGACACCGGCTGCGCAGATTGTTGCGAATACAACCAAAACGATTCCTATTGTGGGATCGGCGATTGTGGATTATAAGACGGCAAAACTGGTTCAATCCATTGAAAAACCGGGCGGAAATGTTACTGGGACCTCAAATCACAATCCTCCAAAGAGGCAGATTGACTTAGCACTTAAACTGCTTCCGAATGCAAAAAAAGTGGGGGCGTTATATACCTCCAGTGAATTGAACGCACAATTACAGGTCGCTGCGATGAAAGAATATGCTGCTGAAAAAGGGTTGACGGTTATTGAAGCGACCGTTACAAACGTAAATGATATTCAACAGGCAGCGCAGAGTTTACTGGGGAAAGTGGATTTCATTTATTGCCCAACCGATAATAATATCGCTTCGGCCATGTCGAATATTGTCAAGATAACAATCCCTGCAAAGCTGCCGGTATTTCTTGGCGATGAAGCTCCGGTTTTAAAAGGTGGCGCTACGGCAGGCGCGTCGGTAAACTTCTACAAGCTTGGTTTCCAAGCCGGTGAAATGGCGGCTGACATTTTGTCAGGCAAGTCAAAACCGGCCGATATGCCTATAGGCTTTCAACAAGATGTAAAGGTTGTTATTAATAAAAAATCAGCGCAAGCTATTGGGTTAACCCTGCCGGCAGAACTGCAGAACGCGGCTGAATAAGAACAAGACTTGTAGGAAAGGTGTCCGAAACAACCTTTCCTACAGGTTGGGTTTTACAAAACGATTCTGCCAAAGGTTGAAATTACAGGTGAGGAAGAATAAATGAGTGATTTAATAATTTCTACTGTTGCCCAAGGCCTGCTGTGGTCTGTATTGGCAATGGGTGTGTTTTTGACTTTCCGTATACTTAATATTGCGGATTTAAGTGTGGAAGGAAGCTTTCCATTGGGAGGCGCCGTAGCGGCGGTATTATTGGCTGAAAAAAGCAGTCCCGCAACTGCTATTGTTGCAGCAGGCATAGCCGGAATGCTGGCAGGCGCTATGAGCGGCCTATTGCATACAAAACTAAAAATACCTGCTTTGATGGCAGGCATTTTGACGATGATTGCATTATACTCTGTAATTTTACGGGTGATGGGAAAAGCGAACTTATCCCTGTTAAATACGGATACGGTCTATACTTCTTTAGAATTTTTAAATTTATCCCCTAATATGACGACGTTCGGGGTTGGTCTTTTCATTGCCGTAGTAATCCCACTCTGGTTATATTGGTTCTTTGGCACGGAGATTGGGATGGCGTTGCGGGCGACCGGCAACAATCCCCAAATGATACGGGCAATGGGTGTTAATACAGATGATATGTTTTTACTGGGGTTGGTGATCAGTAACGGATTGGTTGCCGTATCGGGAGCCTTTATTGCACAGGACAACGGCTTTGCCGATGTGGGTATGGGTGCAGGTACAATCGTAATTGGTCTTGCTTCCGTTATTATTGGGGAAGTAGTATTTGGTTCGAGAAACTTTAAAAACGCCCTGATTTCGGTTGTGCTGGGCTCCATTCTTTATCGTATTGTAATTGCGGTTGTCTTGTATCTGGGCATGCCGCCAAACGACTTAAAACTATTCACAGCCCTTTTGGTTGCAATTGCTTTATCTTTGCCTTTGGTCAAAGCCAAGTGGGATAGCAGAATGGTGGGAATGTAAATGTTAAGAGTAGAAGGAATCAGTAAGACATTTTTTGCCGGTACAGTGAATGAAAAGCTGGCTTTGAAAAATGTAAGTTTGGAAATGAAAACTGGTGATTTTATTACGGTAATCGGCGGTAACGGCGCAGGAAAGAGTACTCTCTTGAACTCCATTGCCGGTGTCTTTAAAGTAGACAACGGAAAAATTTATATTGATGATATTGATGTGACCCATATGGCCGAGCATAAACGGGCGGCGTATATCGGCAGAGTGTTTCAGGATCCAATGTTGGGGACGGCTTCGGGCATGATGGTAGAAGAAAACTTGGCTATTGCCGCGAGACGGGGCAAAAAGCTTAGTTTACGCTGGGGCTTTCGTGATGATGAATTTATCGAATTCAAAGAAAAACTAGCTAATTTAAATCTTGGGTTAGAGGATCGACTGGAAAGTCGGATGGGGACTCTGTCTGGCGGACAGCGGCAGGCTATTACCCTGCTTATGGCAACCTTGCGGAGACCCAAACTGCTTTTATTGGATGAACATACCGCGGCATTGGATCCTAAAACAGCAGAAAAAGTATTGGCATTGACGAAAAAGATTGTGGAGGAAAATGG
>DATMYT010000582.1:0-3488 GCA_035560855.1 Negativicutes bacterium
ATGGATAGGAGCCTAAAGAAATGGACGCGAAAAAAACACACTCCTTAATTCAAAAAATGCTGTTGGCATTAATTGGAGGCCTGGTTTTAGGAATTGGCAGTCTGTTGCTCAGGGAACATTTGCTAGCCAGCGGACAGGAAAATATCTGGCGCGTAATCAACAATTTGCTCTTCCAGGATATAACAGCTCAAGCTGGACTGAATGCGATCGGCATCTTCTATATTATTGGGCAGTTGTTTATGAATGGCCTGCAGCTTGCAATCATCCCGCTGGTCATTGCTTCGATTTCCCTGGCAATGTGCAGTATTTCGGATGCTGGGAAGCTGGGCAGAATTGCTGGGAAAACGCTGTTGACTTTTTTTGTGTTCTATGCATTTGGTTGTGCATTTGCGGGTTCCATTGCCTACTTCGTTCGCTCTCTTGGCCTGTTTTCGGTAACGCTTCCGGGACAAGCTGCTGCAGCGGTCAACACGGTTGATCCCTATAATCCGCTGACTACTCTCATCAATGCAGTTCCAAACAATATTGGATCTGTTTCCAGCGTCAATACTCGCGTTCTCGGCGTGGTTACTGTGGCGGTTATTCTTGGCATCTGCATCAACAAACTTGGCGACAAGGCCACCACCCTTAAAAAGGTTATTGAGAATCTCAATGATGTTATCCAAATGTATTTGTCATTTCTGATAAACAAAATTGGCCCCGTTGCTATTTTCTGCATGATTACCCGCACATTTGCCGCATATGGCATTGAGTATCTCAAACCTGCCCTTACTTATATGGTCACAACAATTATCGCACTCTTCATCTATGTTGTGGTTGCCTATCCTTTGGGTGTATTCCTGGCGACAGGGCTCAATCCAATAAAATTCCTGAAGAAAACTGCAAAGGTTGGCGTTTTTGGATTTTCAACAAACTCTTCTGCTGCAACACTTCCTATAAATACACGTACATGTGAGGACGAACTGGGGTGTGACCCTGACATCACCAGTTTTGTTATGCCTCTGGGCATGACAATCAACATGAATGGCACATCCATGATGCATATGGTAGCGGTTGTGTTCATTGCAACCGCGGCCGGTTTGGAAATTACCCCTGCAACCATGATTACCATGGCGCTTCTTTCTATCTGTGCAGCCGCAGGTACACCAGCAATTCCAGTGGCAGGCACGACGATGATTTTTACTGTTCTGTCAGGATTAGGCTTTAATACGGAGCTGTGCATGTTGGGCTATGCGCTGATTGTGGCGATTAACCGCCCTGTGGAAATGACATTACTGACGCTCAACGTCATCGGTGATGCAGCTACCAACGTCATCGTCTGTTCTAAGGAAAACAGGTTGAATAAGGATATTTATAATCGCTGAAATAATATGTTTGATTATCATATCGTTTTCATTTTTTGAAACAGGAGGTTTTTTGATGAAAATTGTAATTCTGGATGGTTATACTGAAAATCCTGGCGACCTGAGCTGGGCTGAACTTGAAGCGTTGGGGGATTTGACGGTTTATAACCGCACATCTTTGACGGATGACGGCGAGGCAATTGCCCGTATCGGTGACGCAGAGGTAGTTTACACCAATAAGACGCCCATCACTAAGAATGTAATTGATGCCTGTCCCAACATGAAGTTTATCAGTGTGCTGGCTACTGGCTTCAACGTGGTGGACTGTGAGTATGCTAAATCCAAGGGGATTCCCGTGGCCAACGTTCCCGCCTATGGCACAGCCTCTGTTAGCCAATTTTCCATTGCGCTACTGCTAGAGATCTGCCACCATATCGGCCACCACAGCGAATCTGTGCATGCTGGCAACTGGGAAAAGAATATGGACTGGTGTTATTGGGATTATCCTTTGATCGAGCTGGATGGCAAAACCATCGGTATTATTGGTTTTGGGCGCATTGGTCAGTCGGAGGGCCGGATTGCAAAGGCCCTCGGTATGAAGGTACTGGCGTATGACCTCTATCCCAACGTATCAGGCGAAGAGATCGCGGAATATGTTGACATAGACACCTTGCTTTCCTCTTCAGATATCATTACGCTTCACAGCAATCTGACTCCGGAAAATACCGGCCTTATCAATAAGAACACAATTGCAAAGATGAAGGATGGCGTTATCCTCATCAACAATGCGCGCGGTCAGCTGATTGTGGAGCAGGATGTTGCGGACGCGCTGAACAGTGGGAAAATGGCTGCCGCCGGGCTCGATGTTGTCTACACTGAACCCATTAGGGGCGATAATCCTCTGCTTAAGGCCAAAAACTGCATTATTACCCCTCATATCTCTTGGGCACCAAGGGAAAGCCGTCAGCGTATCATGGATTGCGCTGTTGAAAATCTGAAGACTTATATATCCGGTGTTCCCACCAATGTGGTGAACAAGTAATCTGCTAAACAGAGTTCTCGTAAGCGTAAAAAGTAAGCGTAAAAACAGCCGGTACCTTGACATTAAACTCAAGGTACCGGCTGGCAATCAATAAAAAGTTGCGACGTTTTTCATAACAAGTCGGGTTTGTCCGTTCCGAGTAAATCACAAAGCGCGTTATTCATGAGAATCCGGAAATTGTCGTCCGAGATATTGTGGTTTTCGGAATACCTGTATTTTGCCTCAACAGTATTGGCAAATTTCCGCGCCAGACGGGCGTTTTCACGCTCCATCTTTGGAAAATGTTCGATGACATAGCCGTCCTCATTAACTGCAATCGCTACCAGAATGGCTACATTTTCAAACTCACCGCCCCAGTTGCGACGCAGGTAGATGCCGTCCACATAGACATACGGATAGCGCCCGCCCTGTAACGGACGGTTGCGCCAGTCTTCAATATGGACATATGCTTTCTTGTTCAGCTCGCTGATGGTGGACGGAGATATGCTGTTGCTCCCGGCAATGTTGTTGCAGTTGAATATTATAGAGGTGGTTACACTGTTACTGTCGAAAACACAACACACGGAATTCGCTACATCTATATGCATTTAAAAAACATCCCTTCTGCTATAAAGGTTGGAAAGTACATAAGTGGGAGGACTCACATTGGTAAACAAGGGCGATATACCTATGGCAATGACGATAATTCTCATGTGCATTTTGAAGTTACGACTGATTTAACCAGAACGCAGGGACATTCCAGAATACAGCATAGCAATTTCAATTCACGCCCCTGCGTGAGGGGCGACAGCAATTTTACATAAAATTAAATGCTGTTTTCAAGTACTATCACATTATGGCCTTTCCTCAAACCATGCTTTCTATGTTTATTACGAATACCAATACCGCTCAGATGGGAATCGGCAGCTTAAGATTGTTCTTTTCCACTTATATTTCACTCAGCGTTATGATATTATCCATTACGCTGTTCCAGTCTCTGGGAAAAGGCGGTGTTGCGGCGATTCTAACACTGCTTCGGCAAATTATATTCTTTATTCCTCTTGTCCTTATTCTCCCCGGTATCGGCGGTCTAGATATTCACGGCGTATTTTGGGCGCCTGTTC
>DATMYT010000583.1:0-2103 GCA_035560855.1 Negativicutes bacterium
CTGATGCTGTCTCCCAATGTTGCGAAAAGCGCTTAGAAAAGTCATACATCATCGTTGCTTTCAAGCGATCTGAATCTAGCAGTTCGATTGCTTCACGAAACAATTCTTCCTGTTCTGATATTTCAAGCCGCTTGGGAACCGACATCGGGAAAACAGTTGATTCTATCTGCGCAGAAGGCGCTTGTTTTAAAGCATCAACGGGATCACGCTCTTCACCCCAGTTATTCTCAGTCGTGGTTGTTTTAAACGAGAGAATTTGAAAACGGAATGCCGTATTTGATGGTTTAAGCGTCATAACTACATGCGTATCCATCCAATCCCGCGGATGAAAAACGATATCGGCGTATATTGTTCCATCCTGATTCTTCGTTATATTTTCAACGTCCCCATCTCCGTAGTTGAACTTGCCAACATTCCACCATCCGGTTCCAAAGTAATATGTACCATCTCGCCAGCCGAATTCAGTATCACTATCACCGGGCAATAGCACGTAGTAATCATCTATCTCAGGAATATCGCGACCAAATAATAAGCGAATGTATTCATTTGCAGTAGTATCATCAACCGAAGTAACTGGGGGTGTATAGGAAACCCTCTCGTCTATAATCGCATCCGAATGCACAAGCATTGTGCGCAACATATAAATGCAGTTTTCAAACGTTAATGTATCCGGCGTGGTTACGCTGTCTTTTTCGACAAATATGAGAAATGAGGCGAGTTGTCGAATTGCATCATCATCTGAAAGTCTCGTGTTATTGGATATGACTCGCGCCGAGCCGCCAGCAACACCATCTTTATAATCAAAGACGTAGTCGTAACCATTATCGACCGCATACTGATACGCATAAGATTCCTTTTCGCAATGTATCATCGGTCGAATTTCGTCTACCCTGTCTGATAAAAACGCATAATCATCTATCTGCGTCACACTCATCGGTATATAGATATCTTTCAGCTGTTCGCAATCCATAAAAGCTGCATAACCGATTTGCAAAATGCCCTCATTCAATACAACCGTCTTCAATTTGGCACAGTTTTCAAATGCATACTCTGCTACAAAACGCAATGAGCCCGGAAGTGTGGCGTCCTCTATATCACAACTCGCGAATGCGTCTTCCCCGATTTCAAGAACTCCATTATCTAATATCAGGCTGCGCATGGCACCTGAGCTAAATGCACATTTGCCGATTGTTCGAATGTTGCCGCCTACTATGAGCTGATCTTGTTCAGGGTAGCCTTTCAAGGCGTAGTCCCCGATTTCCGCTAAGCTTGAGGGCAGAATTACTTCATTGATCTCGCTGGTTCCTTCTAATAGGGAATACCAAGTCTGAATAGATTCCACTCCATTAGGAATGGTCAATTTCCCCTGAGACAGTTGCTGATTGCTCATCAAGCTACCATAAAGCACCGTCCCCGCCGCATTCAGTAAGAATCCATCCTTTTCGATTAGTCCTTTTGTGGGGAGCCCTTTTATGGCGTCTTCACTATCTTCTGAACTTATGAACCAAGGCATCCCGCCGATACCCTCAAGTGACTTGGGAAGCTGAACCTCAGTCAAAGAATTCGCTTTAAATACGTCTTTACCGAGATACTGCAAATTCTTTGGCAGCTTCAATTGCTCAATATCCGCTGAGTACCCCGAAAAAGCAAAATCCCCAATCCGAATTAAGCTGTCCGGTAGTATGATTTTGGAAGGCGCGGAGTTGAAAAATGCGCTTGCTTCTATTTCTCGTAACCCCTCTGAAAACACTAGTTCATCCAGACCATAGTCGGCAAATGCCTTTTCTCCTATGGTAACAACTGAATCAGGAAACACTAATCTGTGCACCTTTAGGGATCCTGCAGCAGCAGATTTGCCGACACGCACTACTCCGTCCGGAATGCGAAGAACGTCCTGATACACATAGTTGCAGCTCAGTAGCACCGTTTTATCAGCGCTAAATAACATGCCGTTTTGGAAGACAAAGTTCTTTGTATGTTCGGGATCGAGAAGCCGTACATTACATCGAGTGACATAGCTGCTGTTTTGATAAGCGAATGCACCTTCGTCAATCTTCGTCACGCTAGGTGGTATCACGATTTGACCACAAAGACCACAAGCGC
>DATMYT010000584.1:0-2361 GCA_035560855.1 Negativicutes bacterium
TATTCGTTTGTTGATGGCAGAAACCAATTGATCATTCTGCTGTAAGTGGTCTGAGGACGACGATAGGTAAAAAAGTTCGAAAAGACTACCCGGTGGGTAGTATGAGTTGAAAAAATACCTCTGTATAATGTTTTATAGAGAAATCCATATATCGGATTTCATGAACAGTTAAAAGGGGGAATTCTTGTGTCAATTGAAAGCGTCAAGAAATTCTATGAAGCGGTATCAAAAGATGAATCGATGAAACAGAAATTTGTGGAATTGTCACAGAAACACCAAGGTCAATCGATGGATGAAGCGAAAATGAAGGCAATTACTGAAGAAGAAGTGCTGCCACTAGCAAATCAGATGGGCTACCCTTTTTCTATGGATGATTTGAAAGCGTATGGCGAGGAAATGCAACATGCGAATATGAATTGTGAATTGAGCGGTGGCGAGTTGGAAGCTGTGGTGGGGGGGGGACGTGTTTAAATTTTTGTGTAATTGCTGGAGTGGACGCTGAGACTGGAAAATTTAGGTTGGCTACATGTTTCTTTATTGGCGCCGAAACGGCTGGATGGCGGTAATCGATTGAGAAATTAACATTTATTTCTTAGCACGTTCATCGAGCTTTTTTGTTTATAGCAACAATACGCCGATACAATAATCTCCATAATTAATTTCAACCCCTTTCGGTGACCGCCGGAGGAGGACGGTTATTATTGCATACAATTAGCCCGTGCAATAATCAAATTAACCGAATGGGCGCAAATACGCAAAGTGGAAGTGATGATGTTCGGGGCAGCTCGGGGAGAAGTTGGAGCAACATGGATAGCTCTGCCAAACCGAGACCTCAAGTGTAGTTGAAAAGGTGGAAAAGCTTTATGTATCAACGATTGAAAGCCAATCTTGCTCTGCGTGGATGGCAAGGGTTACCTTATGGAATCATGGATACAAAGACCGGTAAGACCGCATTTCTTGATACGGTAACCTTTCAGGCAGCCGGTTTTTGTGACGGAGAAATGAACCTTGGTTCACCGCTGGTCTTGCCGGCGCATCGCGCAGCGATTGATAAACTATCTGTCGCGGGGATGATAGAAGAGTGTTTGCAAGGCGCAGGTTTGCAGAATTGGCAGAAGTATCATAGCTCGCCTGGAAGGTATGCTGCATTGGCGCACTGGTCCATTACCGGACGCTGCAACCTGCGTTGCCGCCATTGTTATATGTCGGCGCCGCAAGCTAAATACGGCGAACTGACAACTGGCGAATGTCTTAAAATCATCGACCAAATTTCTGATGCGGGTATCGGCAGCGTTTCTCTGACTGGGGGCGAGCCGTTGGTTAGAAAAGATTTCTGGGAGCTGGTGGATGCGCTGTTGGCTCGCCGCATCGTTATCAGCCAGATTTATACCAATGGTTTGTTGGTCACGGATGAGTTGCTGGAACAGCTGAAGTCCAGGGGCATTTCCTGCTCGTTTTCCCTGAGCTTTGACGGCTGTGGCTGCCATGACTGGCTGCGCGGCGCAGTCGGAGCCGAAATGGCGGTAATAGAAGCAATCCGTAAAATTCGTTTGCATGGATTCGAAGTAGGTATCGAGACTGCATTATATTCGAAGAACCTTCCCCGTATGGGAGAAACCTATGAACTGCTCAAATCGCTTGGCGTGCATCGCTGGAAGATGTCGCCCGCCATGGATGTCGGTAACTGGCAGGAGGAGCAAGGAAGATATGCTATACCGATGGACGAATTATATGCGGCATATCTCGACTTGATTAAGCTGCACCAGCGGCATGACACATCGATAGCTCTGATGCTCGGCGGATTTTATTACGGCAAGCAACACAGTAAAGATTACCTCATCCCCCTGATTAAATTCGATGGAACGGAATCATCTCTTCGTCAGGTTGCCTGCCGAAGTTGCCGCTTGAATTTATACATTATGGCTGATGGCAAGCTATTACCCTGTATTCCGATGACCGGCTCCGCTGTGGAGCCGGAAATGCCTAATCTCATGGAGAGCACAATCGTTCAAGCATTAAGCAATTCGCGTTTATTTGACCGAATTGATACCCGAGTGGAGCAGGTTTTGGCGAATAATCCAGAATGTGCCAAATGCGACCACCGGCTGCGATGCGGCGGAGGCTGCCGAGCGTGTGCCATGGTGTTTTCCGGGGATTATTTCGGTGCTGACCCGTATAGCTGTTATTTCTTTAAAAATGGTTATGAACAAAAGATTCGCGACCTAGTTTTGAAGTGCAGGCAAAAAGCGCTGTACGGAGGGTAAATCTGGAGGAGATACTGGCAGTGGTCACTTTGACGAACGGATCAATGACGTATTTATAGCATTTTCGCGTAAGCAGATACGGAAAATGAGTTGACGG
>DATMYT010000585.1:0-3030 GCA_035560855.1 Negativicutes bacterium
TACGGTTTCTAGGTTTGGGGGAGATGAATTTTTAATTCTACTCGATGGTGTTCTTCGTATGGAAGACATCGATCGCGTTGTAAAGAAAATGATCGACAGCGTGGCTGACCCGATCGAATTTGAAGGAATCACGATGGCCATCTCTGCAAGTGTTGGAATCGCCGTATACCCGAACGATGATCTGGAGATTGAAGAGTTGATTCGGAAATCGGACGAAGCAATGTACTATATCAAAGAGCATGGTCGCAACGGATACAAGTTCTACAGCGACGTAGAGCAAGAATAAATAGTCACCAAGTTTGCGCGTCATGCTTCTGACAAGACTGTAAATGAATACTGGAAGAAATGGATGAAACGCAAAAAGCTGTTTTTTTAGCAGTCAACACATGGGGTGAAGTGCGGGCGAAGGATCGCACAAAAATGTTGACTTCCTTTGCAAGCAATCAAAACGGCCACCAAAAGGTGACCGTTTATTTTGATTATACTCTCTGGAAGTGATACGACCGCGCGAATCGTGCAGGTGGGGCGATCAGAATCGGCAGTAGTTAACGATCGCTGTTGTGATGGCAAGACCGATACCGCTGCCGCTGATGATGGACATTTCATCTTTAGGGTTTCGTTTCCTCGCCTTGCGAAAAACCCTTTCGCTTGAGCTCCCCCCAGCGATTCTTGTTCTTCTTGAATCCAAACATCGCTTCGACCTTATATACGGTATTGAGCTGGCGATAGCATCTTTTGGGCACATATAGGTCAGCACAGTGATACCGTCAAAAGTATTTTCAGAAGGGTTGAAAGATGGCAGTGCCGCTAACTCAATTGCAAAGAGAAGTGCTTCTATACCGTTAAGCATATCGTAGGGGGAACAAATAGTCGAGGGGATGTTTAGACGGGAATAGAATGGTTTTTGAACAATCAAAACCATTGTGGAGAGGGTAAAAATTTGGCTCATCGATCCATCATGACGGCATGCGTGCTGGATTCAAAATGATGATCAGTCTTGTGGTTCCGCTCAAATCAAAGTATGATAATAATAGTGGATTGCGTCTTGACGCGCTATGATCAACCGGATCAAACGCGCGGCCCCTACCTGGAACGTTGTAGAAATATTCGCATGAAAGTCAAACGCAATATGGTTTCGAAGCAGTTTCAATGCATCAGTTCAATCGACTTCTTGAGCGGATCATGCATGTCATATTTCAAAAGTACTTGGTCGAAACCGAGTATGTCTATAGATAGTCTTAAGAGAACCAAGAGATTACGAATCACCAGAAACCCTACTGGGGAAATATGAGATACCACTCAGCGGGAGGGATCATATGAAGCAGAATCATCCCGAAGACGCACGCCTTACGAATGACACCCGGAAGAAAAGCAAAATTGTTATTGTAATTGTAATAAGCTTATTATTTGCTGTGCTATGCGCAGGATACCTGTTTTTCGCATGGAGTAGATATCAGAAAATGGCAAAGGCAGAAGCAATTATTTTAGCTGAATCCGTTGAATCGTTGCTTCACCCGGAACACATTGCGGCGTTGACCGGTAGTCCAGAGGATGTAACGAACCCCGAGTATAAGATGATGAAAGGAAGCTTGTCGCGGTTGATTCGCGAGAACAATCAAATCAGATTTGCCTATATTCTTGGAATGAGAGAGGCAGATATGGTGTTTCTGATTGACTCGGAAGACGAAGTATCGACTGATTACTCTCAACCTGGCCAGATTTACTACGAAGCAACGCCGGATGACAGGATACCATTTCTCACAGGGAGGTCAGTGCTGAATGGCCCGGCAGAGGATCGATGGGGAACTTGGTATAGTGCCCTGATTCCGATCGAAGACCCGGTTAAGCATACTGTATTAGCAGTGCTTGGGATTGATTACTCAGTTGAAGAATGGAATCAAAGGATACTAAGACGCTTAGTCCCTGACATCGTGATCATCGTCAGCTTGCTTTCCGTATGTATTGCTTTGTTTAATTCGTGGAAAGAACATCAGAAAGTAAAAGAGCGTGCGTATAGGTTGTCCATTGATGAAGCGCTCTTTCATAGCGTCTTTGACCAGGCGCCGATCGGGATTTCGATTGTTCGAGACAAGAACTTCTCTTATCAATCGGAACAAGGGAATCTGACCATGAATTCGATGTTCGAGAAAATCCTAGGAAGGAGTAGTGCCGAGCTGGCAACGATAGAATGGCCAGACATCACTTATTATGAAGACCTACAAGCTGACCTGGAACAATTTGATCGGTTCTCAAAAGGGGAAACGGATGGCTACTCCCTGGAAAAACGTTTTGTTAAACCCGACGGTTCTATTGTTTGGACAAACATGATTATCGCTTCTATTGCAGGCGGTCAAAGCAAATACCCCATGCATCTATGCTTGCTAGAGGATATTACAGCACGAAAAAAGGTGGAAGAAGAACACATAGAAAGCGAGCGAAGCAAGTCGGTTTTGCTTTCCCATTTACCAGGATTGGCTTATCGGTGCAAATACGACACGTCTTGGATGATGTTGTTTGTTTCGGATGGGTGCTTGAAATTGACAGGATATCCTCCGGAAGCACTGCTATTAAACCGTGATCTTTCCTATCATGACGTGATTGCGCCTGAATACAGGAATTTACTCGAAAATGAATGGAAAAAAATACTGCCTAAACGAGAATTCTTTAAGTATGAGTATGAAATTATAACCGCCCAGAATGAGCGAAGATGGGTGCTGGAGCTCGGCCAAGGAATTTTTGACAAAAGAGGCGAAGTGGAGGCGCTCGAAGGAATCATCCTTGATATTTCCGCTCGAAAAAAGTCCGAGAAAACTCTCAAATATAATAGCGAATATGATGTGTGGACCGGACTGCATAATCGTGCTTTTCTCGAAGGCATATTAAAAATGGAACAACATACGAATGCTACGATAAAACGGGCACTCATTGGTATCAACCTAAGCACGATGCATCTGTTGGGCTTGACATATGGGTTTCAATATAGTCAGGGGCTAATTAAACGAGCTGCTGATGCGTTGCGCGCATTATCCG
>DATMYT010000586.1:0-7252 GCA_035560855.1 Negativicutes bacterium
ATAAAGGAGAGATTGTAATGAAACCATTAGAAGGATTGAGAGTACTGGATTTGAGTCGGGTGTTGGCCGGGCCTTATTGCACGATGATGATGGCCGATTATGGTGCCGACATTGTAAAGATTGAGCCACCAAAAGTAGGGGATGACTCGCGCGCATTCGGACCGTTTGTTGGCAAGGAAAGCGCTTACTTTATGAGTCTCAATCGGAACAAACGCTCTATGACGTTGAATTTCAAACGGCAGGAAGAATGTGATGTTTTCAGGGAAATGGTTAAGCATGCCGACGTTGTGGTGGAAAATTACCGTCCCGGGACGATGGAAAAGTTCGGTCTGGGCTATGACGAATTGAAAGCCATCAATCCGAAAATCATTTATGCGGCTTGCTCTGGATTCGGTCATAGTGGCCCTTACCAGTATAAACCGGCTTATGATATCATCGTTCAGGCTATGGGCGGCATCATGAGCATCACCGGTCCGGAAGGCGGCGAACCGACCCGAGTCGGCGCGTCTGTTGGCGATATCATTGCGGGCATGTTTACAGCTTACGGAGTCATGATGGCGCTGTATCATCGGGAAAAAACAGGGGAAGGACAGAAAGTCGATGTAGGAATGCTGGACTGTCAGGTCGCAGTATTGGAAAACGCTATCGCCCGTTATGTCACTTCTGGTAGTGTTCCGGTGCCACTGGGCAACCGCCATCCTTCTATTACTCCGTTCTCCGCCTTTACTGCCAAGGACGGTCACATCATTGTCGGCGCCGGTAACGATCGTCTGTGGATAAAGCTCTGCAACATTCTTGGCAAACCGGAATTGCTCACAGATCCTCGTTTCGATACGAATAGCAACCGCACGGTGCATGTCAAGGAATTGTCGGCAATCTTAAATGCAGTATTCGTTGGCAAAACCATTAATGAATGGATGGATGTGCTGGAAACCGCCGAACTGCCCTGTGCACCGATCAACACAGTGGAAAAAATTATTAACGATCCGCAAATCAAAGCGCGCAATATGATCGTAGAAGTCGAGCATCCAGTTGCCGGACACTTGAAAATGGCCGGAGTGCCTGTCAAAATGTCGTTGACTCCGGGGGCTGTTGAACGTCCGGCGCCGCTGCTTGGACAGCATACTGCCGAACTGCTCAAAGAAATTCTCGGCTGGGATGAAGCTAAGACGGCGGCATTCTTCGCCGAAAAGTAACCTATCTGTACATCTAAAACTGTATAAAATGGACAGAAGCCCCGGCTAATGCCGGGGCTTCTGTCATTGAAGAAGGAACCGGGGAAGTTTTGGCGAATCATGCTGTATAAACAAAAGGAGGGACGATCTCGCGGATGAAATGTCCAAAATGTAATGAAGAAATGGATGAAGATAGCTCCAGTTGTCGACGGTGTTCGGTTGATGACGCTGAAGTGAAAGTGTTACGCCCGGATGAACGGGACGATTTTAAGGGACTGACGATTCAACAAAATGGTAATACCGCGGACGAACCGGAATATCGGGAAGATACGCCCGGAAACTATGAATATCGCAGTGAAGGTCCGGGGCACCGGGTGTATGTACGCCAGGTTTCTTTTGGCTCAAAGCCGTTTGGATTTTTGACAAAACTGGTCATCGCCGCGATGATTTTGTTTTTTATTTTTGTTGCTCTGCCGGTGGCGCTGGTTCTCATGGCTGTGTTCAGTATAGTATGGTGGTTGGTCCGGCGATAAAGTGGCGGCTTAGAACGGCCCTGCGTCATTGAACGTTGGCCGGGTCTGATTCTTCAACAAATGCAAAGCATCTTCAGCCTGCTCAAGCAGGCTTTTTTTATCCCCGGGCAAGGTACCAGCCAATGGCAGCATGTTTGAAACGTGATTGCTGCGGAAGATGCAAGGAGTTTTCATGTCCAGATGAGTAATAAGATCCTTTAATTCCAGAACGAATTCATAGGGAGACAACGGCTGAAAAATTCCCTGCTCGGCTTCGGCGCGAAGTGGGGTTCCCTGATGCAGCATAAGCGTCAACGCGCTGAGCATCGTCGGATTGATAGCACTTGCAACACGGGCGCTGTTGCGGGCATGTTGCAAGGTTAGCTCCCGCCCGCCGAGTCCAAGCACGAGCATCGCGGACAGCTTTAGGCCGGTAGCGATGATTTTTTGTCCGGCCTCGATCATCTGATCGCCGGTAACACCTTTTTGCACGCGGGCAAGAACATCGTCATCTCCACTTTCAATCCCCAGATAAACCATTTGTAAGCCGGCTTGTTTGAGTCGCAACAAGTCTTCGGGAGATTTGCGCAAAATATCGAGTGGTCCCCCATAACAGGAAATACGAGCGAGCTTGGGAAAGTGTGTTCTCAGTAGCTCGATAATTTCCAGCAGTTTTTCGGTTGACAGCACCAACGCATTTCCATCTGCAAGAAAAACCCGGCGAAGGTCCGGGTAACGTCGGGCAGTGTTGGTGATAATGGGTTCGATTTCCGAAATTGGGCGAGCTCGAAACTGAACGTTGCGATACATGGAACAAAATGTGCACCGGTTGTGGGCGCATCCGATAGTGACTCGCAGAATAAAACTGTTGGCCTCGCTGGGTGGCCGGAAAACCATGCCTTCGGCATTGTCAAAATCAAACATGATCATTTTCTCCATTGTTTTCATTCATATTCAAAAGACGGCGTTTGAGTTGTTGGTATTGTCGGGTAAAGAATACGGAATTTTGGGCTTCCCGATGGTCAAACCCGAATGCCCGTCGGCTAACTGCCAGCACGGGTGGAGCCTGAATCCTTTTGGCGACTCCCATTCCTGTATAAAGACGCCACCAACGTTCAAGGTCTGCGATGAATTCTTCCGCCGTCGGAAATGTTTTTGCGATTAAGCCGGGCGCGCATCCGATATTGCTTTCTACAGTACCTTCGGCATACCACGTCAGTAAATCCTCGGGAGTGGCGCGTTGCCATCTTTCGACAAAAGCGCGGAACAGGAAGTCGTGATAAGGATAAATCAGGGGGTCGCCCTTGCCGGCATCAACATCCTGATCATGTGAAAGCTCGGCGCTGGGCACAATCGAAAAAACTTCAGCAGGAATCACCGGCGTTTTGTATACGTGATCATTGAGCCAATGCCCCAGTTCGTAGACCTGATGCTTCCAAAGATCGGCTAAGGCGGCGAGAAATCCGGCTTCATCACCGTAGAGAGTGCAGTATCCAACCGTCAGCTCACTTTTGTTGGCGTTGCAGGTGAAAGCACCGCCGAAAGCAGCTGCGGCAGCTGCGAGAATGCGGGATGAACGATCACGCGCCTGAACATTTTCGCGCATGAAAGAGGAAAGCGGCAGTGCGGATGCCTCCATTTGTCGGACTGTCAGCGCTACCGATTCATTGATTGGGACGTCGATGTAGCGGCAGCCGATATTTTCAGCCAAACGGCGGGCTAAATTGATAGTAGTGGGAGAATTGTACTGGCTGGGCATGTTAACGAGCAGCACGTTTTCCGGTTTTAGAATATGGGCGTAGAGAGCGGCGGCCACGGCGGAATCTATTCCACCGGAAACGCCAATCACGATTTTCGACAGACCGGTTTGAGCCAAAAAATGTTGGATTCCATACTGTAAACAAGCAAAGATGCTATCGAAACCCCGGTCATTCGAAACCGCAATGGGTGATTCGGCAGATTCAGTCTGTAGTTTTTCCAGTGAAATAAAAGCCAGTTGCTCTTCAAACGGAGCGCACTGCAGCAGAGTATCACCCTGAATTCCATAAGCGGTGCTACAACCGTCAAACGTATAAACCGTTTTGCCGTTGTTCTGGATGCCAATATTGTTGACATATATTAAAGGGACTCTTGCTTCCGTTGCCTGACGGGAGAAAACGCGATGTCGCTTGTCGTTTTTGCCTAATGTGAATGGGGAACTGGATAAATTGACAAATAGATCGACAGGACCGTTACGATTCAGTGCGGCGACCGGTTTGATACTGTAGTCGTCGCTCCAGCCGTCTTCACACAGCAGACCTCCGATTTTTAAAGTTCGTTCACCGATCTGGAGAGTAAACGGTTGAAGCAATTCGTTGACCGGAATATTCAGCTCCTGGGCAAGTTTTCGCAGACTGTAAAAATGGCGGTCATCATCAAATTCGCGGTAATTGGGTTGCAGCGTTTTAATGCGAAATGGATAGGGAAAAGTATCCTTGCCGCGAAACTCACCATTTTGTGCCGCGAAAAATGCGTTGTATTTGCGGACGCGGCCATCGTCACCAACCTTGCGCCAATCTACGGCGATGTTTCCGAACAAAACACATATCGTGTCTGCCGCCCGGGCGATTTCTTCGCCCCATGCTTCACAATCGCGCAGGAATGCCGATTGCTCCCAGGTATCTCCGAGAAGATAGCCGGGGATGGACATTTCGGGAAACAGGATCAAGTCGGCGGTGGCTTCTTTGGCCTGCTGAATGAACTGCAACATTTTTTTTGCATTGAGGTCTGGTCGGCCAGCCACAACTTCCATTTGCGCCAAGGCGATTTTTAACAAGATACTCACCTCAAAATTATTTACCCGACAGGGATTTGGCGAAGAAGAAGAGAAATAATAACCTGACAGAATGAGCGTCGCTATCAAGAAAGATTCGCCGTCTGCCCGCCGATGTCCTTTTAGGCATAGGCATCGGTTTGTTATTTGAAAGGAGGCATAAAAATGGATCCCTTGTATCAAGGTGTTTTGGATGCTGTAGATCGTTTGGCCGGAGTGGCGCATCATACTCCAGTATTAACTTCGCGTTCACTGGATGAAGTTACCGGCAATACAGTTTTTTTGAAGTGTGAAAATTTTCAGCGGATGGGCGCTTTCAAGTTCCGCGGCGCATACAATGCGATCAGTCGCTTGGCGCCTGATCTGGCAGCTCATGGCGTGATTACGTATTCTTCAGGAAATCACGCTCAGGCGGTAGCGCTTGCAGGCCGTCTGCTCGGGGTTAAAACGACCGTTGTAATGCCTGAAGACGCTCCAGGGGTAAAGTTGGCGGCAACCCGAAATTATGGTGCGGAAGTGGTGACCTATAATAGAGAAACGATGAACCGCGAAACTATGACGGCGCAGTTGGTGGAAGAACACGGATATACTTTGATTCCGCCGTTTGATCATGTGGACGTAATTGCGGGACAGGGAACTGCCGCGAAGGAACTGATCGATGAAGTCTATAGTCTTGATATGCTGCTGGTTCCCTGCGGAGGAGGCGGCCTGCTCAGCGGTTGCGCAGTGTATACGCGGCATACCCTCCCTGCTTGTAGGATTATTGGGGTGGAGCCGGAAACGGCGGATGATGCTACCCGATCATTCAGGACCGGGACGTTGCAAGTAATTCATAATCCGAAAACGGTGGCTGATGGTCTTCGCACAGAATCACTTGGAGCCATCACTTTCCCAACCATACTAAAAAATGTTGATGAAATGGTAACTGTTTCTGATGCGGATATTCTTGATACGATGTATTATTTGTGGACCCGCATGAAAATTGTCGTCGAACCTTCTGGCGCTACGGCGCTGGCGCCTCTGTTCAAGGGACGTTTGCCAGTACAAGGAAAACGGATTGGTGTGGTGCTTAGCGGCGGGAATGTCGATGTACGGATGGCAGGCGAATTATTTGCGTCTATCAGCGATTTGTAGGGCAAAAAACAAGAAGCCGACAGCCTTGACGGCTGTCGGCTTCTTTGAGGTGAGGAGGGGGAAATCAGACCGCGTTCACGGCTCTTTGGGTACAAAAGGGACCGGATTCGATTACCTCGCGCGGCACTCCCGTGAACTTGCGGAAATTTTTGTCGAACATTCCGGCTAGATGAATGGCGGCATTCCGATACGCCACAGGGTCTGCCCACGAAGCCTGCGGATTTAATACGCCTTCCGGTATACCGGGGCAGCAGACTGGTATGTTGAGATTGAATATGGGATGGGTTTCATAATCGACATAATCCAGATAGCCGTCCATTGCTGCAGAAACCATGCGTCGGGTATGCTGGATACTGATTCGCTTTCCGACGCCATAGGCTCCTCCCTGCCAACCGGTATTGATCAAAAATACGCGAGTTTGATGGCTGGCGATTTTTTCTTTCAACAGCTTGGCATATGCCATGGGGTGAAGGGGAAGAAAGGGCGAACCGAAGCAAGCGGAAAAAGTGGCTTGCGGCTCGGTAATTCCTCGCTCGGTTCCGGCCAATTTTGATGTGTAGCCGGAAAGATAATAAAACATCGCTTGCTCCGGTGACAGCTTGGCAATTGGCGGCAACACGCCAAAGGCATCCGCCGTCAGGAAGATAACAGTGCTGGGATGTGCGCCGGTTCCGGGATAGATACAGTTTGGAATGAAGTGCACGGGGTAAGCAACCCGCGTATTTTCCGTAATTGCTTCGCTGGCGTAGTCGATCGCTCTGGTCTCTTCATCCATAACGGTATTTTCCAGAACAGCGCCGAAGCGAATAGCGTCCCAAATCTGTGGTTCATTTTCATGACTTAAGTTAATGCACTTTGCATAACAACCGCCCTCGAAATTGAACACTCCATGCTCAGCCCATCCATGTTCGTCATCTCCGATAAGAAAACGGTCTGGATCTGCGGACAGGGAAGTTTTCCCAGTGCCGGACAAACCAAAGAAAAGAGACACATCATTTTTTGAGCCTTGATTTGCTGAACAATGCATCGACAAAATTCCTTGTTTGGGTAGCAAATAGTTTAATACGGAGAAAATGGATTTTTTCATTTCGCCGGCGTATTGGGTCCCGCCAATCAATACGATCTTGCGCGGAAAATTGACGATGATAAAAGCTTCGGAGTTGGTGCCGTCCTGTTCCGGAATTGCATTGACGCCAGGAGCGGAGAGAACGGTGAACCCCGGCTCGGCGGGAAAAGACCAGCCAGTATCCGAAGAGCGCAGAAACAGCTGTTGGACAAAAATATTGTGCCACGCATATTCATTAATGACTCGAACCGGTAATGTATGCGTGTGGTCAGCGCCTGCAAAGCCTTCGAATACGAACAATTCTTTATCCGACAGATATTGCATCGTTTTATCAAGCAATTGGTCAAAAGCTTTCTCGGAAATTTTGAGATTATTGTCCCACCAAATGTCATTATGAACATCAGGCGTGTCAACGATGAATTTATCATTCGGAGACCGTCCTGTATATTTTCCGGTGGAAACCCGTAAGGCCCCGGTGGCGGACAACTTGCTCTCTCCCCGCAGAATAGAAGTTTCAACCAGACGGGGAATCGTCATGTTGACATGCACGGGT
>DATMYT010000587.1:0-3414 GCA_035560855.1 Negativicutes bacterium
TCATATCATTGTATGATTTATTTGAGTCACGAAAAAGCACGCAGAATTGGCCGCAATTTCTGAAACGAACGAAAAACAACGGGTGTAGATGATTTAAAAACATGAGGAAAGAACAAAACCGTCATGCATCCAAAGTGGCAGCGTGCATTGATATATAACAACAACGAAAAATGACAAAATGAACAAGACAAGGAAAAATGCAGACGAAAGAATGAGGTTCTTTTTATGACAGGCTTAGAACGGAAAATGAACCGTACCATGGATAGATTAGTCGGCAGTCTGAAAAAGCCTGCCGGTGAAGTCATCACGAGCGAAAGCATGGAACGCAAAGCGATTATGTCTTCCTGTCAGGAAGATTTTCCTGAGGATTCGGAGATCGCCGTGAAATCAAGCGAGTTTACCCATGCCGCAATTACCGAAACTGAACATTTTCACAAAAGAGCAATTGCAGGCGACTCAAAATAACGCATCTGGACTGATGCTTCATCAGAATGCTCGGCGTCATCGACCGGCAGTGTGTTCAACTCGAGTATAGACGATTGATGAAAATGAGGAGGAACTATGGTTATTAATATTGTTGCCATTATCATCGGCACCATTGCCTGTCTGTTCGGATACAAAGTTGTCCGTATTTGGCTCGCTTTGGCTGGCCTGCTTCTCGGCGCAGCGCTTGGCTATTATCTCGGCGGCCTTATTGGCGGACAGATTTGGCCGATCGTAGGCGCTATTGCGATTGGTCTGGTTATATGCCTTTTGTCATATTTCCTGTACCGCGTTGGCGCAGTGCTGATTGGTGCGCTGCTTGGAGCCGCCTTTACCTCCGTTATCCTGACCGCTTTGAATGTTGCTGTTCTGCCGTGGATGCTGCTGGTCGGCGCAGTGCTCGTTGCCGTTATTGCCGGTGTGTTTCTCAAGGAGTTCATCATCATAGGCAGTTCGTTCCAGGGCGCTTACATGATTGTAGCCGGTGTTTACGCGCTGGTTACCGGTATCAGCTATGTCGGTTTTGAGGCCGGTATGAGGGCTGTAGAGCTGCCGTGGTTTATCATAGCAATCATTGCGCTGCTGGGCATTGTCGCCGTCGTCATTCAGAATAAAATCGAGAAAAATAACCCGCCAAAGCAAGCGCAGGCTTAACCGGATCGCGTTTAGATTTTTACTGATCAAATTACAGGCAACTCGAAAAGAGCTGAACGTGCAAACGTTCGGCCTTTTTTATTAGCCCGCGGCTTATTGTTATCCTTGTGATAAGAGGGCCCTTAGGGGCTTAAACGATTCGCTTGATCAACCGGCACTGTAATTCATTTGGATGATGAAAAATGAAACCTGATCTGCTCATAGATCAAGCAGTTCGTTTAAAAACCGGCAGGCAAATGCCGCCGGATGTTGCAAGATATGCAAAAACTGAAAGCCTTTTTCTTTAGAACATTCACCCGATTTCCGTAAGCCACCCGTTTACTTGAAATTTGGCGTCCTCAATGTAGTCGGAATATGCGCAGGTGACCAGCGAAATGATTTGGCCATCGGTGCGATAAGAGGCATCGTCGGGCGTAAAGGTGGAGTTCGCAATTGCTGCTTGCACAAATGCCTGACGCTTCTGTTCGGATTCAAACCAAATAGGAAAAAATTTCTCATCAGAATCCGTAAACTGTGCTGCAAACAGATCGATCCGATAGTTTTTCTCCGGCGTGAGCAGGTACATGGTTGGGTGTTCATCGTAATAGGACTGTTTCTGATACTGAAGCAGGTTGCCGAACATCGATCTGTTTTTCATATGGTGTCCGTATATAATGAGGTTTTGATCAGTAAGCTGCTTGGAGAGACGACAGTCGAAAAACAGCGCGCCGCTCGAGCTGTGCGACCCGGTGTAATCATGCGTAAGGTAGTGACTGTTATCACCGTATATTACAACGGGGTAATTAATCAATGTATCTGTACTGTACAGCCAAGCCAGGACATTAGGCCCTTTTTTCCGCACAGCTTCAAAATCGATCAAAATCGGAGGCGTTTCTGTTGGTGCCGGCAATATTGAGGCCACCGGCGATGAAGATGCCGGGGCGGCCGTTTGCACCGGTTCATTCGTTTTAACTGCAAGTGCACGCGCTTCTCTATACAGCTTCTGGTCTTGCCCGTAATTGACTAGTATGATAGTCAGCATAACAAGAGAAATGATGAGCAAAATCGACAGCGAAACTGCTGCGAATAGCAGTATATGCGCTCTTCGTTTTTTATGTTTGCTATCTCTTCGCTTTGTACGATTCACTTCAAAATCTGCCTTCCAAAAACTAATCCTGTGCAGCATGCTAGCTTACTCTTACAGTGTCATCATTTATTCGCTTATGGCTATTCTTACGTTTAATAAAAACTGACGCCGCTTGGAACACGACGTCAGTTAACATAATTCTTAAAACTCCTATGACAAACTTTTCTCTGTGTTTAGCTGTCGTGACGGTTGAAAACCATCTGAATCATGCAAGTATCTGCAGCCATTACTTTCTTCGTTTTCTCATTACTAACAAAATTGTTAAACCGGCAGCGGCAACGACGACGATTCCTACCCACAGAATGGGTGTAGCTTCATCACCCGTTGAAGGAATGACAACTGGTCCGCCTGGTGTTGGTGATGGGGTTACGGTCGCGCAGAGTCCATTCGTAATGGTATTTGTATCGAGTGTGACTTCACCGTTTCGCGCCAATAATTGACCTTGTACTGTCGCTCCGGTTCGCACCCAGATGGAATTCATTGCGAAAATATGTCCCACAAACGTCGCATAGGAGTTGATCGTTACATCACTTGCAACTTGCCAGAAGACCCTGCAGTATCTTGCCCCATTGATGAGCTGAACAACGCTGTTCGAGGCAAAGACCAAGTCGGAGGTAGCTTGGAATATAAAAACTGCGTTCGGGTCGCCTTGTGCATCGAGTATCAACGGCTGCGAGGCGGTTAAGTTCGCTGTGTCAGCATGTCCAAATCTGTAAACGCCAGTTGTCAGTGTTTTTCCGCCAAGTTGATTGTCCGTTTCGGCAAATGTGGTTGTGGGAGTTCGCCCTGCGGCATCGTCATATGCGAGCACCAGATCCTGTTTCGCCTGCTCTGCAACGGCATCGTTAAGGTGAATCGCTCCGACCGTTGTTACAGATGCTGAACCGGGAAAATCAGTACCCGGATGGAGTCCGATATCACTGCCGGCATCTCCGGCGACAGTAGTTGGGCCGGTATTTGTAATCGTCGTCCCTGCTAAAATAGCAAAAGTAGAAGTTGTTCTGAGATTGACTGTTGTTTCAGCCGCAAGAGAAGTCCTGGGAATGAATAAAGCCGCCACCAGTAGAAACACAAACAGTTCCTTGAAAATCTTTTGAACTTTTAATCTAATCATATAACCACGCGCCCTCCCAATATATTGTATATAACGG
>DATMYT010000588.1:0-2471 GCA_035560855.1 Negativicutes bacterium
CTCAAAATGCACTGGATAACACTTTTGTAATACAGATATCTTTTTACGTTGCAACACCCGTTTCCTTCTTTTTACAGCAACTTATTTTTTCAACTTTTCCAAGAGCTCCGACAGTCTTGACCGCTCGGGTTGACACTCCCCTTCCATTTTCCCTTGCTAGTCTCCCTCACGCCCCGATCGGCATCCGGATCCCATGAAACTCTGTGGGGCATGCCCGGACGGAGAGTCCACGTCCATTAAGAAATGGATGCAAAATTATGTCAATCGTGGCAAAGGTTTATTCAATTAATTGTATTGTTGGTGTCGAATATAAACCAATTCCATCGTTTTTCCACTCCTTATGAAAGCTTTTCATTCAGATTATACCGGCTATTATGTTGCAGCTAAAATAATGCACGATTAATTTAAAACGCAAAAAAAGACTCCGAAGCATCAGCCTCGGAGTCCTCTATTTTGTCGTGGTGGAGACGAGGGGATTCGAACCCCTGACCTCTTGAATGCGAACCAAGCGCTCTCCCAACTGAGCTACGCCCCCACGGATAAAGACGCGGGATGATTGCACCCGCGTTAATTATCATACTAAACTATTGGTTTCCTGTCAAACCCTGCCGCATTTTTCTTTAGCTGATCAATGCCGCCAATATCAGGCCTGTAGCAAAACTAAGCCGGGATGAAAACAGTCCCACCGCGATATTTCCTCTGCATACTTCGTCCGAAACTTTGAACGGAGTTAGCTTTTCAAAAACATAATAAACAAGGACTTGAAAAAGGATGCCGACGATCCCCCAGATGATTAGATCGACTACGCTGACGGAGTGGAAGATGGCCGAAGCAATCACGATCGCCTGCCCCACCACTTTGCCGCCCAGATCATGGGCAACGGCAATGCCGGCTTCATCTTTGATATCGTTGTCGACGCAGGCTGCATCTCGGATTATTTGCATTTCATTGTAGGAAGTCTGCCACATGAAGATCTTGATCCCGATAAGCAGCAGAGGGATGGCGACCACCAAATAAATCAGAAAGTTAACGAAGCTGGACCATTGCTGTAGAACCATAACTCATTCTCCTTTCGACGTATCATCGGATACGCATAACGGTTGATAATAGGCCATGTTGCCGGTAATACGGCTGCCCACGCGAGCCACGACGCCGGAACCCTGTCCATCGACAAGAAACGCTCCGAAGATCATCCGTCCGCAGTACAGTCCATTCAAGGTTTCGACTGTAATCCGCGGCAGCTCGGCGTATTGCTGGTAGATAACGGGTTGCTCCCAATAGTTTGGCTCTTCATCGAAGGCCCGCAAGATCCCATCGGAACCAAACACCTTTACTGCCCCGCCTTCCCGGCCATAGACGGGCTTGGTGACGTAGGCGGCTTGAGAAGCAAATCGATTTTCAAAGTAAGTCGGCAGGACATATTTCTGAATGCTTGCGTGTTCGTCCGCAGAAAAAAACTCGCCATTTTCATGCAGGTTCCAGATCAGCGCCTGCACGGCCTTGGACTGGGCGATCAGCGCCGCCGCAGGATTGATCAACGCCAGCTTCCCGCAGGCGATCAGTTCGAGCGCGCGCCGCCCTGTCGGATAACCGTCGGAGTCCTGCTCTTCCGCCAGTTTTTCCAGTGGATGCAGCCGATACATCAGGTCAACCGGCGTATGGGCGGCCCCGTCCCACACCTGCACCCGATCCTCATACACCCGCAGCGCCGACAGCGGCACGAACTCTGCCTGCAAGCCGGACTGCGACAGTAGATATCTCGTGGTCCCGGCGTCTTCATCGTGCCAGTCCACCGAGCTGAATACGATGCGTTCGGTAGCGAAGCCTTGCGCCTGATAGCTTTGCACAGCCCGCGCAAAAGCTTGCTGCAACCCCGCCGCCAATCCTGCGTTCGGGTCTCGGACGCCAAAATAGTCGCACACCTTGCCATTCACATAAAAGGCTTCCACGATGTCGGTAGGTGTTTCCGCATTGAACTCCAACATTTTGAGACCGTCAGACGTAGCCGCAAAATCAAATCGCCCGATTACCGTCGGCAGCAACTCCGGCAAAGAAGCCCGAACTGCGCCCCATGTCGCTTCCGGCAATCCGAGCTCCGCCAGCAGTTCATCTCCCGCCTGCATCACTACTTCTGCCGTCCGGGCAAATACGCCGCCCAGCGCTTCGGAAGCTTGCTTTAGCTCCCCGTGAAGCTCCGCCGAAATCGGCACGACTGACGCCAGCGCATATTCAGCGCCGTACATGGAGTCCCAGGTGAATATTCCGTCCCTACGCAGCGCCCCATACAATTCTTCGCGTCGCTTTGCATAGGTCTCGCACGGTAGCTCAGCCACCGCTAGACCCGCCGCCGGAACGAGAAGAACTACCGATGCCGCTCTTGGAACCGGACGTCACGCCGCGCGTGGAAGAACCATCCGAAGATACGCCGGTGTTCGAGTTTGAACTGCTGCTGCCCCAGCCCCAGGATCGTC
>DATMYT010000589.1:0-4412 GCA_035560855.1 Negativicutes bacterium
AGGATAATGACAGTAGAAAAATGACTGTCAGGAGGGATTGGGCATGTTGGCAAAAGACTATTTCCCCGGTTTTTCCCAAAAGAGAATATCGGTGGGAGACGGCATCGAAATCAACACCTTGGTAGGCGGCAACGGCAAAGAACCCGTGCTGCTTCTGCACGGGCACCCGGAAACCTACCTTATGTGGCGTTTTATCGCTCCAAAACTCGCGGAGAAATACACCGTTGTCGCAACCGACCTGCGCGGCTATGGTGACAGTTCCAAACCGCAAGGACTACCGGACCACTCCAATTACTCAAAACGGGCCATGGCCAACGACCAAGTCGCTGTCATGGAACAGCTCGGATTTTCGCGCTTTCACCTGGCGGGACACGACCGTGGCGCCCGCGTCAGCCACCGTCTGATTCAGGATTACCCGGGAAAAGTCGCTTCTTGCACCTTGCTGGATATTTTGCCGACCTATGACATGTATCGAGATACCAATCAGGAATTTGCGACAAAATACTGGCACTGGTTTTTTTACATCCAGCCGGACGGCCTGCCGGAAAAACTGCTTGCCGCCGACCCTGATTTTTTTATCCATTTCAACCTGCAGCGCAAAATCGGACCTACAGCCCGGCACCGCTTCCCCGAAGACGTTCTGCAGGAATACACCCGCTGTTTTGCCGACCCGAAGACGATCCATGGAATCAGCGAAGACTACCGTGCTTCCGCGACCATTGACATGCAGTACGACCTGCAAGACCGCGACAAAATAATACAGACTCCTCTGCTCGCTCTCTGGGGCGCCAATGGCGTCGTCGGTGGTCTGTGGGACGTGCTGGCCGGCTGGAAAGAACGCGCCAGCAATGTCAGCGGCTTTGCCGTGCCAAACTGCGGCCACTTTGTTCCCGAAGAACAACCGGAAATCGTACTGGCGGCAATGCTGGAATTCATGGAAAAATACCCGGTATAACCTGCACCCATACTTGCCGGGTCCGGGGTCCGTCAAACTCACAAAAGTATATCCCCTGCCACGTCCCCAGACATAACCGCCCGTCTACAATCGGAATGGTCATGGAGCAGCCAACAAGAGTGCTTTTTACATGAGCAGGAGAATTTCCCTCGCCATGGCGATACGGTAAGTCCGGCACCATCCGTTTCAATGCTGCCAGCATATCCGTCACGACATCCGGGTCGGCGTTTTCGTTGATAGTCACCCCAGCCGTGGTATGCGGCACAAAGATCTGGCATAGGCCGTTTTTGATTTTGCCAGCTTCCACGATCTGGCGGACTTGCCCTGTAATGTCGACAAAATCCTCCGCCGGGGTGTGAAGTGTGATTTGCTCCATGATTATTCCACCTCGTGATAGTCGTTAAATGGAAAAAAAGGCCAACTCATTGGCGTGCATCTTGTTTTCACAGAATACCGCATGGAAAGTTTCTCGTCCGTTCCGGCAATAATTTTACTTAGTAAAAGAGTCTTTGGCGATAGCACCTGTTATACCTTGCGCCCCTCCACCCTGCGAGTAAGCAGAAGATCGGCTGCCACTTGCGGAGTAATCAATGAGTGAATCCTATTCTAATCTCCGCCACCGTTACTCCATGCTTCTCACACGAGGTCCGAAAACTTGCAAAAAGCGTTCCAACTTTCTTTGCAACCATGAAAAATGTTCTTCCCATAAGCTTTCATTCAAAAAATCAGCTGACTTACGAACATAAATCCGGCAACTCTTTTTTGTTTCAGGATTGTGCCACGTTAAGGTTTCGCCCAGTTGCTGCTCAATTTCATTCTTCTGTGCCATTAAGTTGGCAAACCATTGCTTTGCATTATTTCCATCCAAATATAGTTCAACCCGAAATTCCGAACTGTAAACGCCTTGTTCTGAATCCCATGTTGACGCAATCGAACAAAGATGTGCTCCCGACCGCCCAATGGAGTGATCCATCCAGTGTTGAGGAAAAGGCTTTTGACATCTCACCGGGCTTTTCTTTTCCAGCATATAATCTTTAAATGCAGTCCAAAACCTAAGTTGTAATGCTGTAGTCTCCGTCAGTTCATTTTGAAGGGCAGCAGTCTTCACCGCTTTTGACCAATCATTCGGTTTGCAAACGACATTAAAGCGGGGAGCTGGAACTGAGTCCCCGATTTTATAGAGTTCAACTTCCAGACCAAAGAACGCGAACTTTTTTCCGGTAATCTCATTAAGCCAATCCATGGCAGCACGATGTTCATCAACAAACCTCTCAGCAATCCAAACAATTGTGGCAACTTCTAATCCTGCCGCATACGTCATGAGTTGTCCCAGATGGAGATGATCCGTTCTTTCTAATTGATTCTCTATCAGTACCCACGAGCCATCCGCCGCGTTCCTGCACAATATATCGGCGCGAAAAGGTCCCACTTCTTTTTCTTGTGAACTGAGTTCGAGCTCAATCCCGATTGTCTCTGCAAGCAAAGCAAGGTTTTCCGCTTCGCTCAGCCACGGTGTAAAATCTGTAGCTTCCGTAGCAAAAACTTTTCTTAACTCCACTTTTTCAAGGCGACTCAATGTTTGAACTACCATCGTATTGCCCCCTAGCTATTTATTTGCATAATGACTATTTTGCAATGCTAATGGAACCAAACATGGCATTTTCCCCTGAGCTGGAGGCCCCGAGCGCGAGACGCTTACCCCTACTGCTCCATCCGACTCCTGAAAAATCTTTCCGTGTCTTTATCCGCAAAGCAGACATAGCAGCCTTTAAGCCCACGAGTTAGCAACACGCGATATGTATTCTTTACTAAGTCCAGAAACTTAACGGAATCCCGTTTAACAACCCCATCAAACGACTTTTGCCTATTCCCTATCCATTTCCCCGAATCAAGATCATAGGTTAAATCATTGCCAAAAATCACACCGACATAATCGAATTCGAACCCTTGTGCCGTGTAGATACAGCCAACCTGACTGAACCCATTGGGATCATACGCCCAGAGCGATGACTTTGGAATTCCAGGAGCCAATCGACCAGCATCCGGCTTGGCATTCCAAGGCCGTTGATATTCTTCCACAACCACGTCATTTAGAAGCTGCCCTGAAAAATCCGGATCAGACCACGGCCAGCAAAAGCCTGCAGTCATTCTCGCGGTTGCTCCTTCACGCAGCCTTACTTTTAATGTGTTCTCTACCGCTTCAGGTGAATCCATGACTCGAAAGTCAAATAGTTCTTCCCCTGCATTCCAAATGACATTCGGAGTCCGCTCAACACCCAACGTATTATTGACCCATTGAATATAGCTCTCTGACCCGCTGCAACGAAATTGCACATCGAGCTTATACTCCATGATCCTGCATTGATTCTGGCGGGCATATTCAAGAATATATTCTGATGAACCAATTTCCGATGGCCGCACGACTTGTTTGTCATCGATAAAACAAACGAGAACCTTAGTCGCCTTGATTAATTCTTCAATCTGCGCAAAATTCGATCGCAAGGAAGCTTTGGTAAAGCGGCTATTACTAGTTTCACGAATGCGATGGGCCTCATCGCAAATAAGCACGTCCACCATGTTTTCGTCCGCGTTCATGTAGCTATTGAAATATTTGAATTGCACTGAGCCGCGTGCGCCAATGATCTTTCTCAATGTTTCCGTAAAGGCTTTCGATCCGGTTGCGTACTGCGCATTGTAGCCACCGCGGAGTAAATCCGCCATCAGGTTAATAGCGATTACAGATTTTCCGGTTCCAGGACCGCCTCGAATCACAATAACGGCCTTATCTTTCTGATGATATTCCTTGCGAACTTCAGCAAAAACACGGTCATATACAATTTTCTGCTCATCAAGAAGCACAAAATCTGACCGTGATTGAATCGCCGTACATACATGATCCAACAGTTTTTTACTGGGGCGATAACACCCCTCATCAATCCGTCTTAAGACCTCCACCCCATTGCCTTTTTCTAAAGGGCTAATGAGATATTCTTGTAGGAGATCAATATCATCTGCAGTAAATAAAGGATACTTCCCAACGGTTTCATTAAACTTATTGGAAAAAATCGCGTCATCGCGCAAGGCACGGTAGTTATGAAGATAAGCGCAAGAGTGTAGCGAAACGGGCTTATCTCCTTCATAAAAAGCGGTATGCATATCTTGCAGATACATTTGGTATTGACCTACTTGGACAGAAGGATGCAATACTTCTCTTTTCATGCCCCCCAACCATGTCAAAACTGAATTATCCGCATCGCATTCATCACTTTTTTGCCATTGTTTCAATTCAACAATGACGGCATTATCCTTACCATTTCGGTCTTGACCCGTAATGAGGCAATCCAACCTTTTTGAACTCAGGGGCAATTGATATTCCAAGAGAACCCCATGGTCCTTTAAATTTGCCTGTTGAATGACGACAGCCAAGGCCAGTAACGAATTTTGCCACGAGCC
Source organism: Negativicutes bacterium (assembly GCA_035560855.1). GTDB lineage: Bacteria > Bacillota > Negativicutes > UBA1444 > UBA1444 > UBA1444. Next base: position 4,409 of record DATMYT010000589.1, read on the forward strand.
CACC
>DATMYT010000590.1:0-3521 GCA_035560855.1 Negativicutes bacterium
CTCGCCAGTGGTACTTCTCTCCGTATCGGGGATAACGGCGAAATGTCTTTTCCCTCACAAAGAAGCCCATCCTCTTCGCTTCTTCCTGTCAACACTATTTACCTGTCCCCACCGATTCATTTTTTAATGGGCTCTGAAACAAATACCCACCACCATGCTGCCTGTATTTCAATTGTTGAATTAGTTCAGTCTCTAAGACCAACACCGTAAATTGACCTGACTTTGTTGTCATATTTTGAACAATTGGACCGAGCTAATAACCGTTGAACATTAGTGTCATAAAAGCCACCCTCAGGGCTTAATACTTGCAAACTCGTGGTACCTAAGTGCTCAGCAACCTGACTTAGCTGATCGATGAACGTTGTAGCCTGACTAGCCAATTGAGTTAACTTGAAAGCATCTTGATCATTCTCTAAAACCATACGGTCTATTGCCTTCATAAGATTTCTGGCTGCAGCGAAATGATTCTGGGATTTTCGGAACGTTTCCAAAAAACAATAATCAAGAGGAATCGACCCTATCCGGCTAATCGCTAAATTCCACGGATAGCTGGCGATTCCTTGTTCTCGATGTTGAGCTGATAATAATTCTTGCCACCTCGAACCACTGTCTGTGACCAATACTGAACCTGTAACTTGAGCCACAAGTAATGCCATTTCATAATTCGGCCCCATTCGAAATCGGATTAACTGTCCCCCATTCAACGGTTGCAACATCACCAGTGGTGAAAGCTCAGAATGGCGGCTTAGTTCGACAACAGTTTCAGTTGCCATTTCTTCGGTTACCCCAAATTCGTGTATGAGAGTTTGAATTTTCACTTTCGTAGACATCATTGATATCGTATTAAGGAAGTCATCAATTGACAACCTGATGTGGAATCGCCAATCTTTATCGCACTTTATCTCTTTTTCATGATCTCGACATCTAGCCATATCCATAATAGCCTTCATCAAAACAATGTCAAATTCACTAGGGTCAGGTATGATATTCACTAAACCGAGACCAATAAACGGCTCCATCTCAAGCATGAATAAAAAATCTTTCAATGCCTGATATTTGTATTGGCCTGGGGATTTGATCGGACTAAACTTAGGCCTTACGTTGTTAGGGTTGATTACTGGCGTTTCTATCAAAAATTCATCGAACAAAGATGCCATCGGTAACGCACGCGCACTAATGACTCGTACGTCTATAGGTCCAGTATAAAGCCCTCGAAATTTGCCATCGGACTTGGGTAGTAATGAGTAAATATCTGTTTCGCGAGGCCATAATACCGAATAGAAGCCGTAAATTTTTGCGATTTGCTCGTCAGATAGTTCTCGCCTAACGTCTAACCACGTTTTACCTTTATCTAAACCAAGAACGGCACGAATGCAGTTGCAAAATGCTAGATTGCGCTCACGAATACTTGCAACACCCCAAGTAGTTCTCAGGTCTATTGGGATGTTGCGACAGCAATTTTTGTATTTTCTGCCACTACCACAGCCGCAAAGGTTATTACGACCAAGCTGACTTTCGTCAGTATTCTTACTCAGAAAGTCGTTTTGTGGTGTAGTTCTTCCAAACGCATCCTGATATTGAACGGAGCCATCTTCAAATTGAGCATACATTTCGCCACTAAATCTGTATAGTTGTTCTCCATTTGGCGGTAAAAGAACATGCCGTATATCAGCCCAATCGCAAGTCACATCGTTTTCAGGGTACAACCATTCCGCTCTTCCTGCTGCTACTGATGATTGAGCCCTTCTTTTGATCACGTAGTTAATTTTTGTCACTTCATTTGTTGTTAACTTGCGAGTATTGATGAATTCAATGGTATTGACCATGCTTGGACGAATACGAGTAGCATTGGTTCTTTGCTCAAGTGGATTGGTGTTTTTAGGATCCAGTGCATACTCAAGGTTTGTTAAAATCAGGCATCGGTTTTTGTCTAACGGGAATATAGTCTGCGAACCCTTTAAAATAATATCAGGGTCATAAGGGTATTTGCATAATTCCGACTCTGGAGGACAGGCATAGTTGTATACCGTAACTGGATGGTCCGATAAGATGAATTTGACGTCAGAGTCTTCGGCTGAAACCAATTCCCGGACACCTTCGCTCCAAATGGTGCAGTGCATTGACCGCAGTGACTGCATCTCTATCATTAGCTGCAACTGACTTAGTTCTGGGTATTTACTTTTAATCCAGTCTAAGCCTTTTGGTGTTCGAAGTTTTTGTGCATCCAAATAGATAAAAAAATCTTGGAAATTATTATGCCATTGAGATTTATCATCAGTTAGAAACGCTCGTACAGCTTTCGAACCATTATTATCTATGGGTCCAAATAACTTTTGCTCAATTTCGTCATTAACTTCTGTACCAAAAATTGTTGAATAGAGGTCTTTCTTATAGAAGCGCTGAGCTGACGTTTGCCACTTTTTACTGTCATGTTTTTTAATTTCACCATTTTTCAGTTCAATAACATGCCGTTTTATATGACAAAGCTGATCTTCTCGTGCATCCATAAATCCTTGCTGATACCATTGTGGTATGAAGTGATTATTTCTAGTTTTAGTCATTCCTCAATTCCTCTACATATTAAAATTGAGTGTATTTATTTGGTTTTTCAATGGGTAAAACTGCGTTTTCACATTTCGAATTGATAATCCCACCGGTCTTCCATATCCTGCCGTCCCACTTCGTTTTGACTCTAATTCAATTTCACTGAATGTAATTACCGCACTATTTCACAATCTAAACATTCCCCAATAAAAAAAGAACTCCTTTCAAATTATTGCAAACTTGCCAGGAATTCTTCCTTTCGGCCCTCACCAGTGATACTTCTCGCCCCGCGCGATCTTGAACGCCCGGTAGATCTGCTCCACGAGCAACAGCCGAATCATCTGGTGGGTGAAGGTCATACGAGAAAAGGAAAGACGCTCCCGCGCCGCTGCGATCACCGCAGGCGACAGTCCGAAAGCGCCACCGATTAGAAACGTGATGTCGCCGTACCCGGCAGTACCGAGCGCGGCGATTTTGTATGACAGTTCTTCCGACGATAGGGGTTGCCCCGCCACATCGAGCACGACGAGGTAGGTGGATGCCGGTACTTTTTTTAGCAGCCGTTCGCCTTCCGCCGCGAGAGTTTTCCCTTTCTCTGCGAGCGAAGGATCGTCCGGCATACGTTCCTCATCGATTTCAATGATTTCCAGCTTGCACAGAGGCCCCAGTCGTTTGACAAATTCACGGATACCGTCCGTCAGATATTTCTCTTTGATTTTTCCAACAGCGACGATCCGAATCCTATTCACAGGCTACTCGTTCGGAACTTCACTGAGCTGCGTCTGTACCGAGAATTGCTCCCCGTTGCGGTCAACCACTACCGGAACGGTAGCGCCTACGCCCTGCGCTTCGATGATCGAGCGCAGTTCCGCCAGACTATTCGTATCCTGTCCGGCCAGTTTCAGGATGACATCTCCTACGCGGACACCGGCCCGGTCAGCCGGAGATCGCGGCACAATGCGGAACACATAGAGTCC
>DATMYT010000591.1:0-2659 GCA_035560855.1 Negativicutes bacterium
AATGGGGGGGATAAAAGTGGATAAATGCAAAAAAAACATGGTAACGACGCTAGGGTTATTGTTGCTGCTTTTTGTGCTTAACATCGGCTATGCAAGCGCCGAGCCGACGGCAGAGCAGATTATGCTGGTGGCAACAACGTATCTGAACAATCTACAACAATTTTCTTTTGAAGCAGAAATTACTGAAGATGATGTATTTACGGGAAATCAACTTATCCAGACAAATCATACGATGACGTATTTTATCAAAAGACCGAACAAATTGATGTTTCGTGTGGCGGGCGATATTCGTGACAGAGAGTGGATTTATGATGGAAAGACGATTGCCGCCTATGATCGCCGGACCCATTTTTATTCCCAGGAATTGTTTCCTCCTTCGATTGATACCGCTTTGTTAAAAGCGGAGAACGAACTGAACTTGCGTCTTTCCATAGCGGGAATCGCCAGAACCGACTTTTTTACGGTATTAATGAACGGAGTGGACACGGCAAGCGTTGTCGGCATGAGCAAGGTGGGAGGGGTTCCCTGCTACCAGTTATTGCTGGAACGGGAATGGGTCAATGTCCAGTTGTGGATTCAGGCTGGAGAAATCCCGCTATTTCGTAAGGTCGTAGTAACCGACAAGCAAGAGGCGGGCTGGCCGCAGTGGAGCGCCGTGCTGATGAAATGGAACACTGCGCCGGAGTTGCCGGATCGTATGTTTGCGTTTACACCGCCTGAGGATGCGGTAAAAATTAAATTTTTGAAACAGATTGTGACAGGAACAGCCGACAAAACGGAATAGATTTGTTGAAAAGGAGCGAAATAAAGATGCGAAGCTTGAAGATATCGGCCACTATCCTTTGCCTGATGATGTCTGTTTTTCCGTTGGCTGAAGTGCAGGCAGCACGCGGAAACTGGGATTCTTCCGCCGCCCGCACTCGACCGTCGGCGTCAACGCGGGAAAGACAACAGGTGCCGCCGCCAGGAAAGACATATCAACAACCGGTACAGTCTCCGGGCACATCAGCAAATCCAACAGCCAATCCCAAATATCGGCCACCGGCGACTGCTCCCGGTTATCGCCCGTTGCCGGCCTATCCACCGAACTGGCGCCCGCCTCATCCTTTGCCTCCGGGAGGATATAGACCCGCCTATCCGCCGCCGCCCGGCTATCGGCCTTATCCGCCACCGCCCGGAATGCCTGCGGGCGTCTATCCGCCCAGTTATTATCCGGGATATCGACCGCCGGTTCTTGTATATCCCTATCAGGAATATACAACGGGGCAGGTGGTTGCCGGCGCCCTTTTCATAGGCATGGTTATCGCTGCCCTGTCGGACTCGGCGGAACCAACGGTAGTTAACAACAATACGTATTATTACGACGGGGAATACTATTATGAACCGATGACCGATGGTATGGAAACGGTCTATAAGGTTGTCGAGCCGCCACAGTACGAGTAAGCCGAAAGGCAAGGAGCGAAGTCGAAATGGAAGGAAAATCTGTAGCGTCTCATTCCAAAGTCTCGCTTTCAATTAGCAACCGTATGTCGATGGAACGGACCATGATGGCAGCTGAACGGACTCTGTTGGCCTGGGTCAGGACGGCAATGGCCTTTATCAGTTTTGGCTTTACGATGTATAAACTGCTGGAAACGACAGCGGTGGTGTTGGCTTCAAAAATAGATGTACTGCAGCCTGCCCACATCGGCATTTTGCTTATGGTAGTGGGGACTGTACCTCTGGGTGTGGGCATGTATCAGTTTTATCAATTTTCCAGAAAATATGGCAAGACGGTTGGAAAATCAGTACTGAACGCCAGTTTTCTTCTCGCGTCGGTCATTCTGCTGCTTGGCATCGTTCTGTTCCTGGATATCGTGCTTCAATGGCACCTGTTGTAAATCAATAAAGGAGAAAACATCTTATGGCTGCGAATGGTGAAACGTTGGCGATTGCATTGGTGCTGTCCTCAATTCTGTTGCTGACAGGAAAATTCGGCTTTGCCGAAAAAATTGGTAGCCGCAGAGCCTTGTCCATGGCGGCAGGCGGCTCGCTTGCTTACATCTTCATTGACTTGTTGCCTGAGGTCAATGACGCCGCGACACTTTTTCGCAATTCCCGCTTGACGTCTTTGCCTTACGACGGCGTTTATGGCGTTAATGTTGCCATGCTGGTTGGTTTTCTGTGTTTTTACGCTCTGGCGGAGATGACGACGCCAAGGGCACACCACGGACAAGCCCATAAGGCCACGATGAAGGTTTTTTGGGCTCATACAATTGGATATGGCGCCTACATCGGCGTAATCGGTTATTTAATGGTGCATTCCCTGGCAGAGGTCGAGGAATCCTTATTCTTGTATGCGTTGTCGATGAGTCTGCACTTTATGCTGGTGGGGTTCGGATTACGGGACCTGCATGCGGCTGAGTACGACAGAATTGGTCGGTATGTGTTGGTCGTGTTTTGCCTGGGAGGGTGGTTGACGGGAGTTTTGTTTGATTTACCGAAGCCCCTGGTGTTGGTGCTGTTCGGTTTTGTCAGCGGAGGGGTGATTGCTGTCACGGGGATCGTGGAATTGCCGAAGAATTCGGAGGGACGTTTTTTTCCCTTTATTGCCGGGGCGATGGGATATGCTTTGCTTTTGGTCAGTTGTCGCTAAGGACATTAAACGTTAGCATCCTAT
>DATMYT010000592.1:0-2966 GCA_035560855.1 Negativicutes bacterium
CATTATAAATACCTTGGAGGCGAAAAACTGTGTCATCACCCCTTGAACACCCTGCGTCTGAATCTTTTTTGGGTAAGTTTTTCAGACTGCTAATCGGTAAAGCACTGCGGACCGAACAACTTGCGGAAGAGAAGTTTAGCGTATTTTGGGGATTGCCCATCCTGTCCAGCGACGCTATTTCTTCGGTCGCCTATGCCAGTGAAGAAATTTTGTATGTGCTTGTTCCCGTAATCGGGCTTTTGGCTTATGCCCAGATGTTCCACATTGCCTTGGCGATTGTGGCGTTATTATTTATTCTCGTTTTTTCTTATCGTCAAACCATCGATGCTTACCCGTGCGGCGGCGGTTCCTATATTGTCGCCCATGACAACCTCGGTGTTATTCCAGGGCTTACTGCCGCCGCTACCTTATCCATCGATTACATCCTGACGGTGGCCGTCAGTTCGTGCGCGGGAACCGCGGCTATTACTTCAGCCATTCCCGAATTGCTTGTCCATCGCGTACCTATCACGCTCTTCTTTATTCTGATCCTGACGGTAGGCAATCTGCGGGGAATCAAGGACTCATCCCGTTTGTTCGGCGTACCGACTTACGCTTTTATTGTTTCGATGCTGGCTATGATTGTTTATGGGATCTACAAGGTTCATGTCGGCGGGTTTGTGCCCACTGCGGCAGTTTCGCAGGCACCGGAAGTGATGGGGGAAATTACGGTTTTCTTGATCTTGCGGGCTTTTGCTTCCGGTTGTACAGCTCTGACCGGCGTCGAAGCGGTAAGTAATGCGATCCCTAATTTCCAGGAACCTGCTCAGTCAAATGCCAAAAAAGTGCTGTTTTTGTTGGCGTTGATCGTACTGCTCATCTTTGGCGGCACTTCTTATCTGGCGACACTGTATCATGCAATGCCGAATCCTAATGAAACCGTAGTTGCCCAGATTGCAAGCCAAGTCTTTGGCGATAGCATCATGTTTTACGTTATTCAGCTCACGACAGCGCTCATTTTGGTTATGGCCGCCAATACGTCGTTTACAGATCTTCCGCTGTTATTGTCGCTGTTAGCAAAAGATGGCTATGTGCCGCGACAGTTTGCACATCGCGGCGGACGCCTGAATTTTTCCAACGGAATAGATTTCCTGGGATTAGCCGCTGCCGTACTGGTGGTTATTTTCGATGGAGAAACACATCTATTGATGCCGCTATATGCTGTCGGAGTATTTGCTTCCTTTACCTTATCCCAGTCCGGCATGTGGTGGCACTGGGTCAAAGGTAAAACACCCGGTTGGAAACATAAGGCAGCGATCAATGGCTTTGGCGCGATCATAACTTTCATTACAGTACTGATTATCGGCGCTACCAAGTTCATGCACGGCGCCTGGATTGTCTGCCTGTTAGTGCCCATATTTATTTTCGCCATGCTGAAGGTGAAGGCGCACTATGCCATGGTGGCGGAGCAACTCAGTTTGCCCCTCAGTGAAAAAGATACAGTACCACCCATCGATGATAACCGGGAAAAACATATTATTGTGCCCATGGCTTCTCTGAATAAGGCTTCCTACAAAGCCTTGTGGTATGCCAAACGTCTGGCGGGATACAATAGCATCCGCGCGTTTCATGTGGCTGTGGATGATGCGGCGGCGGAAAAATTACGCCAGAAATGGGCTGCCTTTAACATTGATGTTCCTCTGATTATTCAGGTTTCTCCTTATAGGGACACCATTGAACCTTTACTGGAATATATTCAGAGCGAAGAACAATCCTTTCGCCATGAGGATTTGATTACCGTCGTGATTCCGCAATTCGTGGTAAAGAAATGGTGGCAACATTTGCTGCACAACCAGACCAGCTTCTTTATCAAAAACCGATTGATGAATGATCCCCGGGTTGCCATCGTTACAGTATCCTATCACTTGAAGGACGAGTGAATGGCATCGTCCACCAGATTGACACTTCCCCTGACTTTGTACTAAAATAAAACACAGTTTATCGCACTGCGTATAGCTTTATTTATTATAGTGGCCCAAGGAAAGGGGAAATAGTAATGAAATTGCATGGAACCATGCAGGTGAACTCTGCGGGACATTTGGAGATCGGTGGTTGTGACGCCACGGAACTGTTGGAGGAGTTTGGCTCGCCGCTGTATGTAATGGACGAAGCCTTGATCCGACAGAACTGTCGTAATTACGTCGGTTCGTTCCGATCCGTTTATCCGGATTCGGAAGTGATTTACGCCAGCAAGGTATTTTCTACCAAGGCGATCTGCCGTTTGATTCAGGAAGAAGGCATGGGCATCGACGTTGTATCGGCGGGAGAGCTGTACACGGCGCTTAGCGTCAAATTCCCGGTGGACCGTATTTACTTCCATGGCAACAACAAGTCGGCGGCGGAACTGGAGATGGCGGTGGAGACCGGCGTACACCGGATCATCGTCGACAGTTTCCATGAGCTTGAGCTGCTGAACTCTATTGCGGCGAAACTGGGCAAAAAAGCGGACATTCTGCTGCGGTTGTCTCCGGGGATCGATGCGCATACGCATCACTACATCAAGACCGGCACGATTGACTCAAAGTTCGGTTTCTGCATTGCCAACGGACAGGCGATGGAAGCGATAGTGGCGGCGGGGACCTACCCTTCGCTGGAACTATGGGGAGTTCACTGTCATATCGGGTCGCAGATTTTTGAGCTCGAATCCTATGAAGAAGCAGCCCGGACGATGATGACTTTCGTGCGGGATATTACGGTCAAGACGGGAAAAGCGGTCCGTGAGCTAAATCTCGGCGGCGGAATGGGAATCTATTATTCGGAGGAAGATGCGCCCCGGCAGATCATCCAATATGCGGAGCGCGTTGCAAATACTGTGAAAGCCTGCGCGGCTGAGTATGGCCTCGCATTGCCCAAGATCATCGTGGAACCGGGACGGTCGATTGTCGGCGAAGCAGGGGTGACTCTGTATACGATCGGCGCAATCAAGG
>DATMYT010000593.1:0-6531 GCA_035560855.1 Negativicutes bacterium
CAGAGACCAGCGCCCCCGAAGAGGAACTGATCTCTGTTTTGGTGTAGTGTTTATTTTAGAAGTTGAAGCACCGTCTGCGGCAGCTGGTTGGCCTGCGCCAACATCGCCGTAGCTGCCTGGCTCAGAATGTTGAACTTGGTGAAGCTCATCATTTCCTTGGCCATATCGACATCGCGGATGCGGGACTCGGCCGCAGTCAGGTTTTCGGTTGTGGTCGACAGGCTGGAGATGGAGTGATCAAGCCGGTTTTGCAGAGCGCCGAGAGTGGATCGTTGGGCCGATACTCGCGAGATAGCCGCATCGATCTTGCCGATGGCATCATTGGCCAGGGCATTGTTCGTCACCTGCACATTTTCCAGTCCCAGAGCCGCCACGCCCATATTGCCGATCGCTGCGCCGACGTCTTGTTTCTGATTGGCGCCGATCTGGAACACCATGGTTCGGTCGGCCAGATGGACGAATGTGCTGCAGAGATTGCCGGGACCACCGACGAGGACGAAGTCTTTCTTGGTGTCGTCCCAACTTACTTTTACGCCGGTGTTGGCAGCGAACTGCACATCCACGTTCTTATGTACGACGCCGATCAGATTGTTGTCGGCTACCTGGACCTCGGACGCTACCACGCAACCGTAGTGGGCCTCGGTCACATCAATGGTGTAGGTGTTGGTAGTGGCTTTCTGAATCGTCGCCAAACTGAGAGCCGCTACGGTAGCATCATCGCCAATGACGTTGATCTCGCCATTTTTGCCGGCGATCGCCGACCGGATGACGAAGGTTCCTTTAACAGCTTCCAGTCCGGATGTTTCCGTAGTTTCCACGAAGGATACGAATTTGTCCTCGTTGCCGGAACCGACGAGTTCGCTTTGTCCAAGACCATTGGCAATCGCCGTGTTCAGCTTGTCGCGAACCGAGCGGAAGGTATCGGCAGCGCTGATTGTGATGGAAGCTTTCTTGCCATCCCCCTGAACGAGAGTGAGTGTCTGAGGGGTTTCCAGAATAAAGTTTCCATTAGCATCCCAGAACTTGTCGACATCGTAGAGGCTGGTATCCAGCGTCGCCACATCGCCGATGGACTGATTCTTCGTATAAGAAGCAGCAGCCTTTGCCGTGGTCTGGAAAGTTGCGGTATCAGCTGTAATTGCAGCCCCAATACTGAGAACCATATTGGAAGCATGCACCAAGCCAGTGCAGCTATCCAGTTCCATAAAGCCGACATTTAAAGCGCTATTGGTTACCCCTGATACATTCAGCGTCCGTGATACACAAGTTCCCACTACCAGGCAGCTTGTAGTATCGCGCTGTTGAGAGCAGAAAGACAACGTTGCTTCTGAGGCGGCGGCACTCCCTGCTTGGGTATAAGTAGTAAACTTGTCGCCGACTTTCCAGGTTCCGCTAAGAGCAAGTTTCACGCACACTTGATTGCCAAACTCAAAATCATTGGTAGTTCCATTGATCTGAATCGAACAATTAATGTTGGCAAAACAACCATTATTGGAGAACGCAAAGCCGCTAACAGCCAATTGAATCGCGTTGCCATCCACCCGCACTACTTCATACAAAAGGGAAGAATTCCAAGCGTGAGTTGGGGCGCCGGTTGTGCAACCAGTGGCAGAAGCTACCACAGTACCGCATGCACTATAGGTTTTTTCCATGCCGACTGTCTGGCAAGCCGCAGCTGTACTGCAGCCTCCGGATATACTCCAGTTGGTCAATTTGTCCAGATCATCGCCGGCAATTCCGGTAACACCGGCGCAAGCGCTGAAGTCGCTGATCGCGGTGTATTCGCCAAAGGTGGAATTCATGGTAATAGTAAAAGTCGCATCCTTGGTGTCTCCATTTTGACCGTTGACATAGTAGGCTTTCAACGATGTGCTTTTGTCCTGACACGTGGCGGATGTTGAGTTCAAAACACCGTTATTGAACGCCCAAGCCCGAGTACTGCCAGTGTCGTTGCCGACGGCAATTTTGTCTTTGCCCAGCGATTGGGAAGCAGCCACTTCAACGCCGAACTTGTCGCCGGCAGAGAAATGATTGATGCAGGCAAGATTGAAATTAGCGCCGTCCAAGATCACATTACCGACCGTGATGTCGCTGTTGGCGCAGCCTGACGCTTTCAACGTGTAATCCTGTTGAATGGCGGCATACGTTCCATTGGCGTCATACTGGTGGGAATAAGCACGAACTTTTACCGTATTAAGCGCCATGTTCACGCATACGACTTCAAAGTACATGGACGCATTGAAACTCTGACTTGAATCCTTTAATTGCACCGAATTGACTAGCCCATAGCCAGAGGCGGTGCTGTTCTGGAACTGGCCGGCAATACTAGCAGTGGCTTTCACAAGATCAGTACCACCGGTAAAGGAACAAGTTCCTGCCGCAGTTGCTGCTATATTACCAGCAGTACGTTCGCAAATTACGAAATTTGTGACATCTGTGCCAAGAGCAGCCGTTAAACATCCAATTATGCAGACAGTCGACGTCGCACCAGTACTACTGATATGTGCTGTAATCGTTTTTGTGCTCGCATTATAGCAAACAGTTCCGCAAGTTGTCCCTAAATCAGCAACAATATTGACTGTGAAGCAATTTCCCGTAGTGCCAGCATAAGCGCCTGTGTTGTTGGTGCTGATGCAAATCAAAGCACCGGCAGCGCCAAATAGAACACACGAACACGTTACCACTCCAGTTGAAATATCCACAGTGTCAACATTGTACGCACCTTTGGGAGCACCGCTGGAGGAGAAATTGCTGATGCCGGACTCAGCTACCATGCAGAGACCGCCTGCAGTTTCGTGTTTCACCTTGAAGATATCGGATTTCTGGACTTGATTCGCGCCAGTCTGGGTTTCGATGTCCAGACGATAGTTGCCGCCGCCCGCCGATTTCTGGCCGAACTGGTCGAGCACCCGCAAGCCGTCACGCATGAAGACCTTGGTGGTCAATTTGTCGGTAGAAACGAGAGCCGCTGTGGAACCATCAAGCAGGTTCTTACCGTTGAATTGGGTGGACGAAGAAATCCTGTCGATTTCCGCCGTTAGTTGATCAATTTCCGCCTGGATGTTCTGGCGGTCTTGGGAGGTATAGGTATCATTGGCGGCCTGGACCGCCAGTTCCCTCATACGTTGCAGAATGGAGTGGGTTTCACTGAGTGCGCCTTCTGCTGTCTGGATCAGGGAAATGCCATCTTGCGCATTGCGCTGGGCCTGGTCTAGTCCACGAATCTGGCTGCGCATTTTCTCAGAAATTGCGAGTCCAGCGGCGTCATCGGCTGCGCGATTGATGCGCATACCGGAAGATAGCTTCTCAAGAGACTTGGATACACCGGAGTTGTTTAGCATCAAACGGTTATAAGTATTCAAAGCCGATATATTATGGTTAATAATCATGGCTGATTCATCCTCCTTGATTCATTTTTTATTTCCTATCAAATCCTTGAAGTTGCCTATTTTACTTGAGTTTTTTCAACCCATCCAATTGTTTCATATCTCCGGCGATGACTGCCGCTTTATTCTCGGCAATGATGGCCTCATATATTTCGCCGCGATAGATTTTGACTTCGCGCGGTGCGTCCACCGCGATCCGTACACTGTCTCCTTTGACTTCGACCACAGTCAGAGACATATTGTCACCAATAAAGATTTTTTCACCGGGTTTCCTTGTCAGTACCAGCATCTTCTCAGCCCCCCCGCCCAGTTTCTTTTGGGGCCGGCTTCATCTTGATGCCTTCGGGGAACAGGAGCTGCTGGACCGAGTAATGTTTATTGTCGATGATGAGTTGTGCTCCGATGCGTGTAACCCAATTCACCACGATAGGCGCCAGTAAGTTTACTGTCATTTGCTCCAGGGTATCTTTCAACGTCGCAACTGTGTATACATGCGGCGGGTTTTCTGTAGAAAATCCCCAGTCAATTGCCATCTGATCATCCAGTTCAAACATGTAGTCGTTGTAAAACCGATAGGGGTCTGCCAACAAAAATGTCAGATCCGGATTGACGATAGCCTGCATGATCGAGAACGGACTATCTTTCTCGTAAGGGAAGAGCGCGAACTCCGTTTCGCCGGGGAACCCGGGAAGTCCGCCTTCAAAGAGGATGATACACTCCTCCGGAACTTCTATCTCCCCGAATCGGGTCGTTTTAATAATCATCCAATCGCCTCCCGCCGTGAGTCATATGCTATGGGTTTCACTGTTTGTCGCGCCCGGTTGCCGTCCCTTTTGCGGTCCAGGCTAAACCCCTCCGGGAAGAGCGGCTGACGCACCGCGAACGAGGAATTCTGCAATGTGACTTGGACTGCTGTTCGGCTCACCCAGTTGACCAAGACTGGCCCGAGCAGATTGACGGTGGCATCATCCAGTTTGTCGTGCAGAGTCGTCAATGTGTATACACCGGGCGGATTCTCTGCTGACAGTCCCAGATCGGCTGCCAAATCATCTTCCAGATCAAAAACGTAACCATTGAAGAAACGGTACGGATCCACCATCAAAAATGTCAGATCCTCATTACTTACAGACTGTAGGATGTAAAAAGGGCTGTTCACTTCGTAAGGGAATAGGGCAAATCGCTTGTGTCTGGGAAAACCGGCGAGACTGGATACAAAACGGATGATACACTCCGCCGGTACATTCAGTTCGCCAAAACGGGTTGTTTTGATCTTCATCGAGGGTCCCTCCTCACTTGACTATTAAAGTCAATCCTTCTTTTTTAATTATTAGGGTCTCTCTAATATTGAACAGCTGTGTCTGCAAAGAGTGCGGCCGGCGCCCCCTGCAGAGGCTGAAATTTCCGAAGAGGTCTGAACTTCGGACTAAGGGCTGCGGCTACCTGTTGAATCACACCATTCCAGTCGCCGGGCTGGGTCTGATGAAACAACCGCATGGTCGGGTACCATGGACTGTCTTCTCGCTGGTGGAGCCAGCGCCATCCCGCTTCGAACGGCAGCATTGTCCACACGGGGCGTCCGATGGCGGCAGCCAAATGAGCCTGCGGTGAATCGACTGCGATGACAAGGTCCAGATTGGCGGCAAGCGCTGCTACGTCGGAGTAGTCTCGCAGGCCAGCCGTGCAATCGAGAATTGGAAGTCGGTGGTGGGTCATATCAACGGATGCACCGGTTTCCAGCTGCAAGCTGTACCAAGAGATACCGGGGATACCCATCAGTGCTTCCATATCTTCCAATCGGGCGGAGCGGTGGGTAGCGGGAGTTTTTTCGCTATCGTCGCCAACCGACCACGCCAATCCGATGCGGTACGTTTTCCACTGAATCTGCCGAACCCAAGAGTGGGTCAGGAACGGATCAACAAAGAGGTAAGGTGTGTGCCCAGGCACGGTCTGCATCGTAGTCCCGAATAGTGCGGGCAAACTGGTAATCGATGCGGTCAAATCCGCTCGGGCTGCCCGGATGCTTGCCGGCGTTGCTTCAATAATTTCGTCCACATGCTGCAGGTTGGAAAAAAGTTTCATTAATGGCCGGGGAAGAGCCAGAACGAGAGTGCCACCCTGCGCCTTGACCTGTGGTAGATATCTCGCGAATTGTAGTATATCTTCCATGGAGTTTTCCGGATGAATCAAGAGTCTGCCACTGAAAGGCTCTCCATGCCAGCGGGGAATCCCCGTGTACATCCCGAATACTGAGCGATATTCTTTCATCTGAAATCGAGCCTCTGCTTCCGCAAACCCTTCTTCAAGATGTCCGAGCCGCAATAGAGTTTGCCAGCGATTACGCCGGACCGCATCATTCGTTGGATCCAGCAAACTCGCCCGATCAATATGTCCTAGCGCTTCCTGCCACTGCCCCTGGCGGGATAAAAGTTCTCCCAAGCGCATATGATGCAGTGAATTTCGCGGATCATATAGGATCGCCTGCCGAAAATTCGCCGCCGCATCATCCACCCGGCCCTGTTCCCTCTGCGCGGCACCAATGGCGGCATAAATGTTAGGATCATCTGATTTATAACGAATCGCCAGATTAAACATTCGCCGGGATTCGATACTTTGTCCGCGTTCGTGGTAAAGTAGCCCGAGATTAAAGTAGATGTAGCCATCATGTCTGCGCAATTCCAGCAGCCTTAGCAAAATCGCCGTCGCGCCTTCCAAATCTCCCAGTTCTTTACGAACCTGCCAGAAGACATCATACGCTTCCGTAAACTGAGGATCGACGGACACGGCACGAGTCAAAAGAACGGAGGCTTGATCCAGGTTGCCGGTCTGATAGGCGATCTCGCCCAGATGCAGCAACGCCGGAGTGTGACGGGGTTGAGCTGCCAATACCTGTCCATACAGGGTGACCGCTTCGCCAATCTCTCCGTTTTGGTGATGCCGCCGAGCCTGCTGATAAACCAGGCTCGTCCGGATTTTCGGTTCCATCCGTTTGTTCATCGTATCCTTCATTTTTGCAACCCTCATCCTTGTTTTTGCATAAAAAACAGCCTTTAATCCCTTGAATGACAAGCGAAACACAACTGGGGTATTCGCTCCATCCGTGGAACTAAAGGCCTTCCCTGTTCTGCCAATTATATCGGAAATATTT
>DATMYT010000594.1:0-4410 GCA_035560855.1 Negativicutes bacterium
GAATTATTATAGCAGGATTTCAAACGATTGTTGTGGAAAAGTCAACACATTACATTGGTGAGGGGAGCGATGCTTGTGACTTATTTGGTTGGTTGCGCGTTGTTGCCGCATCCACCCATCATGCTTTCCGAGGTGGGGGGAGCGGATTCTGAGCAGGTTCAGAAAAGTGCGCACGCTGCGGAGGCGGCCGCAGCCTTTCTGTTGAAAAAAAATCCTTCGACGATCGTAATTATAACGCCACACGGGCCGGTGTTTCAGGATGCAGTTGGGATTAATGTTTCTCCGGTTTTGCGTGGGAACTTGTCTTCATTTGGCGCATCCGAAGTTGCGGTGTCTTTCGAGACCAATAATCTGTTGGCTCAAAACATTATCAAGCAATCGGAACGGTTGGGCGTCAGTCTGGCAGTGCTGGATGAACATTTGGCCCAGCAGCAACGTTTCTCATTGCAATTGGATCATGGCGCTGTAATTCCGCTATACTATCTTTACAAGGCTGGTTTCCGCGGACAAGTGGTGCACTTGTCTGTCGGGTTTCTTACCTATCCGGAAATGTATGCTTTCGGCAAGGCTGTACAGGGTGCTATTGAGATGACCCGTCAGAAAGTAGCGGTTGTGGCTTCCGGTGATCTTTCCCACAGGTTGATTCCAAGTGCTCCTGCAGGATATAGTCCGAGCGGTCGAAAATTTGACGATCGCATCATGGCATTGCTACAAGCTATGGACGTAAAATCCATGTTCGCGCTAGAACCGGATATGGTAGAGGAAGCCGGTGAATGTGGACTCAGACCTATTTTCTTTTTGATGGGAACTTTGGACGGTATGGACGCAGGGGCCGAGATTTTATCATACGAAGGGCCTTTCGGCGTAGGGTATGGTGTGGTGATCTTTTCCATCAATGGTCGACGCAAGGCAAAGGAGGGCTAACAGCATGAAACAGGAAAGCATACCGGTTCGCCTCGCCAAGGAAAGTATACACTACTTTATGGAGCATGCTTCGGTAATGTCGATTCCTTCCGGCGCACTGCCTCCGGAGTTGATGGCGCGGGCGGGAGTTTTTGTGTCCCTCAAAAAAAACGGACAGTTACGAGGCTGCATCGGAACCATTTTGCCGACACAAACCAGCGCCGCATATGAAATCATCCGCAATGCAGTAAGCGCTGCGACGGAAGATCCACGATTCCGCAAGGTGACATCGGCGGAATTGGACGAACTTGAGGTGTCGGTGGATCTGTTGGGAGCGCCGGAACGGATTGACTCCATAGAGCAACTTGATCCAAAGCATTATGGCGTGATTGTTCGGCATGGTGGTCGTTCAGGGGTGCTGCTGCCTGATTTGGAAGGAATCGACACGGTCGAAAAACAAGTGGCTATTGCATGTGAAAAGGCAGGGATTGCTCCTGATGAATCTGTTGATTTATACCGGTTTGAAGTAATCCGGTATCACTGATGCAGTCATGAAGCAGGCGCTGTATTGGCAACCTGAAGGAACCGCCATTCGATGTTTGCTCTGTCCCCACGCATGTGTAATCGCAGAGGGGCATGCGGGGCGCTGTCGGGTGCGGCAGAATCAAAATGAAATATTGATGAGCCTCAATTATGGCGAAATCTCATCCATGGCTCTCGATCCGATAGAAAAGAAACCCCTATATCATTTTTCCCCCGGCAAGAAAATTTTATCAGTAGGTACGTGGGGTTGTAACTTTCATTGTCAGTTTTGTCAAAACTGGGAGATTGCCCATGGCAATCCTCAGGTTTTTTTTACCGCACCGGAACAATTGGCGCAACTGGCGACTCGGCAGGGTGCGGATTGTATTGGGGTCGCCTACACCTATTCGGAACCAACGGTATGGTTTGAGTATGTACTCGACGCAGCGGTCGCCGTAAAAAAAATAGGCCTAAAAAATGTGCTGGTGACGAACGGCTTTATTAACGAAGAACCTTTGCTTGAACTACTACCGTTTATTGATGCAATGAATATTGATGTTAAGGCGTTCGGAGCAGATTATTATCGGGATGTCTGCGCTGGTGGACTTGATGCAGTAAAACGGACGGTGGAAATCGCTGCCCGTCGTACTCATGTGGAAGTGACCACATTACTGATTTCGGGACTAAATGACGGTGAGGCTGAAATTAGTGCTCTCGCGCGGTGGCTTAGTGCAATCAGTCCTGATATTCCCATTCACTTTTCGCGTTATTTTCCCTGCTACAAAATGGATCGTCCACCGACTTCTCGTGAAACCTTAGTGCGGGCACGCAACTTGGCGCTGCCTTTTCTTCGTTATGTCCATCTTGGCAATGTGTAAATGATTTGGGGTTGAATTAAAAATACAATAAACAAAAGAAGTGTTGCAAAAAAATACAACAATGATGTATAATAATCAACAACGAATGGAGGCGGTGTAGATGAAGTATAGTATTTTGGGTGCGACAGGATATACCGGGGCGGAACTGCTGCGAATTCTGTCAAATCATCCGCAAGCGCAGGTTCAGTACCTGACTTCGGAGAATCAGACGGGAGCGCCAATTACCCAAGTATATCCGCATTTGACCCAATTTTATCATGATAAGATGATTTCCATCAAGGAAGTCGATCAGATAGCCGCCGCCAGCGATGTAATTTTTGCTTGTCTTCCGCATGGGCATGCTATGGCGATCGGAGAAAAGGTAACAGCGGCTGGTGCGCGATTAATAGATCTGGGAGCTGACTACAGGTTTTCGGACACAGCTATTTATGAACAGTGGTATAAACTGAAACATATCCATGAAAATTCACAGGCAGTTTATGGCTTGACGGAAATTAAACGCAATCAGGTCAAGTCGGCTAAAATTGTTGCCAATCCGGGTTGCTACACGACCGCTTCCATTTTGGCGCTTACCCCGCTGATCCAGTATAATTTGGTAGAACGAAATACATTGATCGTAGATGCGAAGTCCGGTGTTTCCGGGGCTGGACGTAAACCTGAAACCATGTATCTGCTTTGTGAAGCTTTCGAAAATGTGCAGGCATATGGGATCGCTTCTCATCGACATACCCCGGAGATCGAGCAGGCATTGTCGGAAACTGCGCATGAGCCGGTGATTATTAACTTTACACCACACTTGATTCCCATGCCTCGCGGGATTTTGGCGACCTGCTACGCCAACCTGAAGAGCGGCGTGACAGCGGAGCAGGTCGATCAGGCATTCCAGAGCGCCTATGGAAATGAATTTTTTATTCGACTATTGGGTCGGGGCGGTTACCCGGCGACGAAAAATACCCGAGGCTCGAATTTCTGCGATATCGCTTGGCACATTGATCCGCGTACAAACCGCGTCATAGTGGTATCGGCTCTTGATAATTTGGTCAAGGGCGCTGCCGGGCAGGCAGTACAAAATATGAATGTGATGTTTGGGTTGGACGAAAAAGCGGGATTAATGCAAGCCCCGTTGTATCCATAAGGAGGAAGATAGATCGTGTTGAAGGAAGTAGCGGGGGGAATTACTTTTCCCCGGGGATTTAAGGCTGCCGGCGTAAAAGCCGGAATCAAAAAGAACGGTAAAGAGGATGTCGCGCTTGTTTTCAGTACGGTGGAGGCAACGTGGGCCGGACGCTTTACGACGAACAAGTTCCCGGCCGCGCCGGTTCTCGTGTCCCGGGCAGCTCTGAAGAATGTTTCGGGCCGGGTTGTAGTTATTAATGCCGGATGCGCCAATGCCTGCACCGGCGAACAAGGATTGACCGATGCCAGGAATACGGCAAAACAAGTTGCTTCCTTGCTCGATATTGCGCCGGAAGCAGTGGTGGTCGCCTCTACCGGAGTCATCGGCGTACCGCTTCCCATGGAAAAACTGTCAGCCGGCGTACGGCAGGCGGTGGCGGAGCTATCGGAGTTTGGCGGGGAAAAAGCTTCTCAGGCCATCATGACGACGGATACTTTTGTTAAGACCTGCGGCTATGTGGTAGATATTGACGGGGTGCCTGTGCGTTTTGGCGGCATGTCAAAGGGCGCAGGCATGATCTGCCCCAACATGGCTACGGTGCTGGCGCTTATCACGACAGACGCTGCGGTAACTCCGGATGTATTGCAGAAAGCGCTGACGGATGCCGTGAATGTTTCTTTCAATCGCATTACGGTGGATGGTGATATGAGCACAAATGATATGCTGGTAGTGCTGGCGAACGGTATGGCAGGCAATCCGCAGATCAAAAGCTTGGAAGGCCCTGAATATGAAGAGTTCGCATCCGCTTTGCGCGCAGCAGCCTTGAATTTGGCCAAAAAAGTGGCCCGCGATGGTGAAGGGGCAACCAAGTTCATTGAAATTGAAGTGCGGGGTGCTGTAAGCGAAGCCGATGCCAGAAAAGCCGGCATGGCGATCGCCAACTCCCCCTTGGTGAAAACTGCTTTTTTTGGACAAGATCCAAACTGGGGC